>DAOWJL010000061.1 GCA_030640385.1 Dehalococcoidia bacterium
CGGTAAATCTCATCGGCATTATGCATGTCTTATACCAGGGGCATTCCTTGCACTGCATTATGCTGTAGGCTTCATCTAAAACGTCACCCATTATTATTCTCCATATCTATACCAAAATTTAGGGCATTGTATAAACCAGATTAGATTCTATATCGGTAATGCTTGAAAACGGGCTGGCTCTTCCTAATTGAATTATACCATCTTTATCCATAAAGAAGGTAACCGGCACGTTAGAAACGCCATATTCAGCAGAAACTGCATCATCAATACCAAGAAGCGTCGGAAAGGAGAGGTTGCAGGTTACGTACAGCTTGCCTTCGGGAAAAAAGCTTGACAAAAAATATGAAAATAGCTATTGTAGATATACAATTTAATATCGGACGGCCGGAGGAGCCCGGATAACACCGGGCTTAACTGGAAAGCAAGTCGGTGAAAATCCGACGCAGTACCGCCTACTGTAACTGGTAATTATTTTACCAGAAGCCAGAACGCCAGCACCTCCGGTTTAATAGAGCTCCGCGGGTTTGGAGGTGTGACATGTTTGGAGAAACATGAGACATTCCCTTGTCCTCGGACAAGGGAAATTTTATTTAGACGGGAATACTAAAATATAATCGGAGGATTTGATGAATAGATTAGGTCTATTATTGCTGTCGTTAATTCTAACCATCTCGGTTTTAACGATGTCTGCTATCGGCTGCGTCGAAAACGAGCCGAAAGCTTTTACATTGATTGACGACCTGGGACGGGAGGTCGGTATAGAGGGCAGTCCTTCCAGGATAGTATCGCTGGCGCCCAGCAATACAGAGATACTGTTTGCCCTGGGGTTGGAGGATAAGGTATGTGGTGTTACCACCAACTGTAACTATCCGGCTGAAGCTATGGATAAGGAAAAGGTGGGCGGTTTTACCGGAATAGACATAGAAAAAATAGTAGCCATAGCCCCGGACCTGATACTGGCGGAGGATATGCACAAGTATGAAGTTATCCCGGCGCTTGAACGGCTTGGTTTTACCGTAATTGCCTTGGTGCCGCACAATCTTCAGGAGGTTATGGATTCCATAGAATTAATCGGCAGTATCACCGACACACAGGATAAGGCGGCGCAGATTGTTGAGGATATGCAGCAGAGAATACAGGCGATAACGGATATAACAGATGGGCTGACCGAAGAGGAAAAGGTCAGCGTATTGTATATCATCTGGCACGAGCCGATAATGTCGGTAGGCAGCGATACCCGTATCCATGAGCTTATTGCAAAAGCCGGCGGCACAAATATTGCAGCTATCGCCGGTGAGGGCTACCCAACGCTAGCGCTGGAAGAGGTAATAAATATAAATCCGCAGGTAATAATAGTAGACAGTCAAGCATCGCTTGATTTCGTGCTGAACGAATCCAGATTGAGTGGCGTTGCCGCACTTGTCGATAACAGGGTATACAGTATAGACCCCGACCTCACCAACCGCCCCACGCCGCGCATAGTTGAAGCCCTGGAGATAATGGCAGAGATAATACAGCCCGGAATATTCTCTGCAGCTGAATAAAGAAGATATATGTTATCACAGCAGATAGAAATACCTGTTATGGATAAGCAACCGAAGGGATTGCTCTATCCGAAGTGGCGCAGCCGCATAATTGCCATTATAGGGCTGTTGGCTTTGCTTCTACTGGTAATCGTTTTTGCCACCTCTATCGGCAGCGTGGAAATCCCGTTCGGCACTACACTAACCATACTGGTTTCAAAACTGCCCTTTATTAACATAACGCCAAGCTGGGATGACAACATAGAAACAATAGTCTGGGCTATCCGCCTGCCCAGGGTGATTTTAGCCGGTTTGGTCGGGGCCGCTCTGGCGCTGGCCGGGGCTACCTACCAGGGGCTTTTCCGTAATCCTCTGGCAGACCCCTACCTCATCGGAGTAGCCCAGGGAGCGGCTCTGGGAGCCGTAATCGGTTTCCTGATACCGGTTAGCGGGGTAGGCATGGGTATCGGACTGGTGCCCGTTCTGGCTTTTGTCGGGGCACTACTCAGTGTAACTGTTGTCTATCTCATTGCCAGAGTGGGCAAGACAGTGCCGGTGACCACCCTTATTCTGGCAGGGGTGGCTCTGGGAGCTTTACTGGGTGCCATAGTCGCCTATTTAGCCATTACCAGTGGACAACTGCTGCATGGGATTATGTTCTGGCTTGCCGGCAGCTTCTCCTTGAGCCAGTGGTTAGAGGTAAAGATAGTTTTACCTGTAATCGCAGCAGGGGCAATATTGATCCTTCTGTTTTCACGAATGCTAAATATAATGCAACTTGACGAGGAACAGGCTCAGCAATTGGGAATCAATGTGGAAAGGTTAAAGATATTTCTACTGGCGGCGGCAACAATGGTTACCGCCGCCGCCGTTTCTTTTGTCGGTATCATCGGTTTTGTGGGCATAATAACACCTCACGCCGTGCGCCTTATCTGGGGGCCGGATTACCGCTTCCTGTTGCCGCTGTCTCTCATAAGCGGTGCTATATTCCTCATTCTTGCCGATGTTTTGGCACGGACTTTAGTGGCGCCCTCCGAGATACCGATAGGTGTAATAACGGCTTTATGCGGGGCACCCTTCTTTCTTTATCTACTTCGCCGAAGGGCAAAAATGCTATTTTGAGGAAGATATGGTTGAGTTAAAGCTGCAGAATGTAACCCTTGGCTACTGGCGAAGACCTGTGGTGCAGGATATAACCTTTGAGGTAAAGCCAGGCGAAATGCTCGGTATTGTCGGGGCGAACGGTTGCGGTAAATCGACGATAATAAAATCTTTGGTAAGGATTATAAAGCCGTATTCAGGCGATATACTCCTGAATGGTAAAGATTTATCAAGAATACCCAGAAGAGAGCTTTCTCGCTTGCTGGGCGTAGTACCCCAGATGCCACTTTTACCAAGCACATTTACCGCCTTTGAGATAGTGCTTATGGGTAGAAACCCGCACCTCGGGTTGCTTCAATATGAGGGCAAAAAGGACACAACAATTGTCTGGCAGGCCATGGAAGAGACATCAACGCAACACCTTGCCAGCCGCAGAATCGGGCAGCTTTCCGGTGGAGAGATACAAAGTATTGTTGTTGCCCGCGTCCTGGCGCAGCAAACAAAAGGCATCCTTTTAGATGAACCGACGGCCAACCTTGATATAGGGCGACAGATTGAAATTCTGGATTTGATAAAAGGGCTTTGCCTGAAGGATAACCTGACAGTGGTCATTGCGATGCACGAACTTAACCTGGCGACGCAATACTGCGACCGCCTGGTATTGATAAACAAGGGGCGAATACACTGCCAGGGAGAACCAAAAGAGGTAATCACTGAGGAGAATATAAGCCAGGTATATGGCTCGGGTAACTATATTGAATCTCATCCGTTGAGTGGGTTGCCGGTGGTATTACCTACTGCTGGAAGCAGTAAAAAGAATAGAGGCAATACTTGACATATACCCTTTGCTGGTTAGAGAAGATCGTCTATTTTAGCCTGTAAAGTTGATTCCGGCACGGCACCGATAACGGTGTCTATAACTTTACCATCCCTGAAAAACATAAGGGTAGGTATTGACATAACTCTATATTGAGAGGCTGTCTTCTGGTTTTCATCAACATTTATTTTGCAGAACTTTAGCTTCCCCTTGTTTTTCTCAGATAGACTCTCAACCACTGGACTAACCATACGGCATGGCCCGCACCAGGGCGCCCATAGATCCAGAAGTACCGGCTGGGTAGATTTCAAAACTTCTTTTTCAAAGGTCTGGTCGGTAATATCTAGAACCATCTATATAGTCTCCTTCTAGCTTATGATTATGCATCTATAGTAGAGAGTTATGCTATCTGTGTCAAGGAAACAATATATATTAAAGAAAGCTGAATATAAATATTTTGGACTATCTGACTAATAATATTGACAACTGGCTTTAGTAAGATTAAAATCGGTTCGTTATGTCATTATTTGGCATATCGGGAATCAGAGCCGTTGTGGACAGCTGGCTAATCCAGCTGGCTTTAAAGGTCGGCCTTGTGGTGGGCGAGAAAAGCAATAATGTAATCATCGGTTGTGACACAAGGACTTCATCAAGTTCCATAAAGCAGGCAGTTATAGCCGGATTACTGGCAGCCGGTTCAAGATGCTGTGATGCCGGTGTAGTACCGACGCCGACACTGGCTCTGGCTGCAAAGGATTTTGATACCGGGGTGATGATTACTGCTTCACATAATCCACCGGAGTATAACGGTATAAAATTGCTGAATCCAGATGGCTCTGCCTTTGATAAAAATCCAGCAGATTCTTGATAACAAATCAAAAATCAAGAAATGTGGTAAATATTTATCTAATTATAATGATGTTTTCTTTATCGGCAGGGGTATCAATTATCCTATAGCTTTAGAGGGAGCATTGAAGCTTAAGGAGGTTTCTTATATACATGCAGAGGGTTATGCCGCCGGGGAACTAAAACATGGTCCATTTGCCCTACTTGGCAAAGATACTTCGGTAGTTGCCATTGTGGCTAAAGATAACACGTTTGACGCCATGATAAATAATATAAGGGAAATAAAGGCAAGGGGAGCGCCGGTGATAGTGGTTTCCGAAGAAGAAAACGGGGCTGTTAGTGAATTGGCTGATTATGTGATAACAATACCGACGGTTGATTATATATTTTCACCGGTAGTAAATGTCGTAGCCCTGCAATTACTGGCTTACTATACAGCCAGGGAGAGAGGCTGCCCTATAGACTTACCGCGAAATCTGGCAAAGAGTGTGACTGTGGAGTAGCCGAGGAAAGCAGCCCTCTTATTTTTTAAAGTTCCCTTGAGAATCTTACCAGCTTCCAGGCGATAATCTCACAAAGAACGGTAATATCTTCGGCTGGCAGGTAGCCTGATATATTGCCGTCAAACAGGATATTACCCTCGGGGGCGAGCTCATCATCTCCGTACCACAATACAAGAGTCAGCGGCACCCGCTGGAAAGCATTGATTGTTACAGATAAATCACCGAAATCAGCCTTGATTCCGCCCAGCTTGGCAGCAGAATCAAGCAGTTTATGCGGTTTTTTGCCGAAGTTTTCAAGCAGGGGCTTGATAGCTCTCTTGTAGAAGGTAGGGAAATAAGTGGCTCCATCTGGTATTTCTTTGTAGGTTATCTTTTTGCCTGTAGGCGGGCTGCCATCGGCATTTGTAAAATAATGAAGCATCAACAGCCTGTCTCTCGGTTGAACCGTTTCAAGGCTACATGGGGGAAAGATATCTATCTCTGGTAATGTAATAAGGTAGCAATTGCCAAGATAATCAAGGAAGATCGTCTTTTTGCCATTTATATATTTAAAAGAAGCACCGGCCTTCTTACACTGCTCTTCTACATTAATACTGGCTAAGTTTTCATTAACCAGTTTAAGAGCCATTTCAAGGCCGTATTTGTAGTCTTTTTGATCTGGAGGGATTAAATTCTTTCCTTCCATTTTAGTTGATTTAAATCTCAAGCCAGGAATTTGAAAAAAGCGATTCGCCGTTAAGAACGCGAACGGTTTTTACGTATTCTACTTGCTTAAGGTTTAGTGAAGATATATTAGGTTTTTCCCCATCCATCATACGATGTACCAGGCTGACAATATCGGGCATCTCACCCTTGGCCAATCTTATCAGCTCTTCATCAAAAGCATCAATTATGGCTGAGTAGATACCATACTTCATCAGCATTGCCAGATAGGTGCGGTTTAGATAAGGCCTGAGATGCGACGGTGCGCCGTTGGAGACGTTTGACAGGCCGACGATTGATTTGCAGCCGGGGGCAATTTCAGCCAGCATACTCATAAACTCAAGGCAGGCTTTGAGCTGGTTTATATCGACACTGATCGGTGTTACGATAGGGTCTATCCATATATTTTCATTGGGGATACCCAGCTGGTTTGCCTGGTAGATAAGGTCAACGGCAAGCATACACCTTTCGTTGGCATCGCGGGGCATACCCTCCACTCCCCAGAGGAGACCTATCATATGGGCATTATACTGCTTCGCCATAGGCAGGACTTTTTCAAGCCTTTCCGGTTGCAGCGATACCGAGTTGATTAATGCCCTGCCTTTACAGGCTTTAAGGCCGGCTTCGGTGGCAACAGGATTTGTAGTATCCAGGGAAAGAGGCTTATCGGTAACCGCCTGCACGGTATCTACAAGCCATGACATAAGTTCATCGCCGGCTTTACGGGCTGGTCCGATGTTCAGGTCAAGGTAATCGATACCGGCTGCTGCTTCAGCCTTAGCCATTTTCTTTATTGGTTCGGGGTTTCTTTCCCTTAATGCAGGGCCTATCGTTTTAGAGATAATGTTTATATTTTCGCCGACAAGTATCATGGTTGTCCCCCTTATGCTTTCCACGTTTTAAGGTAAGCCGGAATATGTGCCCCTTCCCTGGGACCGACCATTATCTCCCAGTCGGGTAGTTCTTCTTCCAGCCCGCCGCTTTCAATGGCTATATAACCCTGGATTATAAGCTTACGATGTTTAATTTCATCGGCAATGCCGCATTTCTTAACGAATGGAGCAATGATATCGGCGCCGAATTTACCAGCCGCCCAGGCAGTCATTACCGAAAGACCTTCGGTATCCTTTACCAGCAGGTAGCTGGGTACGCGGCTGTTTTCCATTTCACCGGAGACAATAAAGTAGGTAAGGGAGAAGTTGGAGGTAAGCAGCACCGGCGAGTTATCATCAGTATTACCAATCTTATATATGCCTTCGGTGGTAGCCAGCGGACGCTGCGGGTCGGTAAATATATTCAACCTGAGTACCAGCAGCGGGAACAGGCTCTCTCCCTGAAAATCTGACAGGACAATAATGCCACCGTATTTGGCGACAAAGGTAGCGGCAATCAGGGCTTCTTTCATAGGATTGTCGGTCATCTCATTGGCAAGGATAATGGTTGGGTAGCCCAGAGGGCGGAACTTCTTCTCCAGTGCAGCCCTTCTTATTATTATCTGGTCCTCGAATGTCTGGCTTAGCTTTCTCGCACCTGAATCAATGACTATATCTTTTATACCGGACTGTTCAAGTCTGGTTGTAAGTTCAATAAGCTCATCAAGGTTTTCAGCCCTGACGGCTACGGGGCAGGATTTGTCCTTTGCCAGTGCAGTCACTTTATCCATGTTATCTTTTGTGGCGGCATAAAGCAGTGGTTTGCTATCTGAGCAGGCATCAAGTCCAGCAGCCAGTATATCCGGATTATCGCTCATCAGAATGACGCTGGCGTCGCTTTTCTGCTTTATTTTAGTTACCAGAGCCTTGAATTTAGCGGCATCCTGTGATTCACATTTTACCGCTACCAGTTCAGGGCGAAGTGTAAGCCCCACCCTCTCATATTGCAGATTGCTGGACCTATCGAGGCGGCTGTCAACTTCAGAATCGGCCATCGTATCGCTGATAAGAATAGCTATACCGGGCGGGTTTTCAAACCTCTTCTCGTGACGGAAAAGTACCGTCTCGCCACCAACCTTTACCGCCTTCTCTCCAACACCGATGGTAACCGGCCTTATGGGTGGCGCAGATGCTTCTTCAAGTCTTTCCTTTGCTTCATCCGTTACATAGGGGCAGGCAACCAGTTCCGCCTTGCCCGCTGCCAGGCTCATGGCAAAAGCCAGACAGGTCGGCACTCCACATTCGCCACAGTTTGTTTTAGGTAATAATTTAAATATCTCTATACCGGTAAGTGGCATTTCAGACTCCTTTTTCTATAATATTGAATCCATGCTCAGTGCCGGGTGCCCTTTCTCTTGCAGGAATGGCAGAATTTCTTCTTCGGTGGTGCCAACAGTTTCATCGGCAATCATTTCAATCAGGTTGGGAATACCGAGTTCTTTAGCCCTGGCGTTGAAACGTTCAGCTATCTCCTCCTTCAGCATCTTGGGCATCCATACCAGCCTCTTTATGCCACCTTCGGCGATAATGAACTTCCTCTGTGTAACGTTATACTTGCCATGGCCGACGAACCCTGGAGTGCTTATACCGCCACCAATGGTACCGGCAAGAGTGGTGAACTTCATTCCACAGGGTGTCATATCCATGAATTCACGATTAACCGTCATTATTCCGTTGCAGGTTGGCAGCACGGCGGCGATACATTCACAGCAGCCACAGGTTGTCATCGGGTCGTTAATAATACTGTAGAAGTTGTAATGGTCAATTTTGCCACGTGAGGCTTTAGATATAAATTCGTTTACGCCTTTCCACTGTCCCAGTTTGGCATCTATGGTTTCTCCTTTAGCTACTGGCTGGTTGGGGCCGGTGGGGCTGATTTCAAAAGCCGCCTTGCAGTCCATCCAGTTGTACGAACCGCATAATCCGGTTCTTTCCGGGCTGATGACGCAAACATGGCTGGGAGCAAATGACTGGCATAAAGTGCAGGAATAATAGATATCGGTTGTTTCATCTGCCATACCTTCAATGCGGATATCCCTGGCAGTATAAACCTCCTTGGCTTTTTGGACGATATCGCGCACCTTTTCTTCTTGCGTATAGATTTTTATCTGTATCTTATCGAAAATGCGGCCAAAGTCCTGGTGCAATTTGGAGTGCAGGATAACGCCTATATGTTGCAGTTTGAATCCCTTTTCAACAGCTGCTTTACTGATTCTGAGCCAGGCAATATCCCGTTGACCGATATGCATCACTCCCTGAGCATAATTTAAAAGGTGATGGATTTGCCTCTCCAGAATAGGTTCGAAATCTTCCTGCATCTCTCTGCCGGCTACTTCGACCGCTATCGCCATAGGCAATTTCGTGCCGGCTTCGACATCCGTTATTTCAGGCCCTATAATTTCTATCTTGCCGTCATCTATCTCGTCCATATGCTTTGAGGTAACCCATTCGACCATCTGAGACCTGCCGCCGCCACACTCCAGGTATATATCGTCGCCACGTACCCTTTCGCCCTCAAAAGCGGGACCATAAGCGACCGGCACCGGCACATCGGCGACGGTAACCTTCAAGCCCCGTACCTCTATAGCCCGTGATACTATGTTTTCGTGAGGAACGTTGGAAACGACATGCTCATATGTACAGATACCGGTGGGTAAAATTTCAGGTATCGGGGTGTCGGCAATGGTGGGAAAGCCCCAGTTAACGGCACCGGCGGCATTGGCATACCATTCGTCGCTGATATAGCCCAGTGGCATGGCAAAGGCAAAAATACGGTCTTTGTTGTATAAGAGAATCTTTCTAAAATCACCGGGTTCAACACCACCGAATGACATAGCCGCCCTGGTGGCAAAACCCAAAGCAAATACTACTGCTGATACATCCGGCCCGAAAGAAACAAGGCGGGTAGGCCAGCCTATCTGCAATCCACTCTCAACCAGCTGTTCGGAGAACCTTTTACCTTCATTCTCGGCACACATAAAGACGTACAGGTTTTTTTGCTGCAGCTCCTGGGCAATTTTAACGGCTATCTCGTTTGTGGGCGCGGCACCGAGAATAGCGGCGAAACCGGGGGCTGTGCCGTCAACAAATTCAATACCCCTTTTTCTGAGTATGACATCATCAGCAGCGCCAAGCCAGATATTATCATCGGAAGGGTCTTCCATCTTCGTGTAGAAATTTGGCGTTTCAAGGTATCTCATTGCTTCTATAATTTCTTCGGCGAAAAAGGTCGCCATACCGACGTCAAGGGCTGGTGCCAGGTATGGCAAATGATGGCTTTCTTTAACCGGGGGTGGCAGTAAAGTTTTACACCTCTCTAATACCTGTTGCATATCACCCAATTTTTCGATTTTAAGACCCAGAATACCGTAGATTATAGGCAGATAATAGGCGGTATTAGGGAAACCTACTGGTTCATTTGCTCCCCATTTATCCATAGCCTGCTGCCATTTATTATCAGCCCGGCCTATGATAACATGGGCTCCTCTAATAGCTGCTGATGCAATTATTTTTGACATATTAGTCTTTTACTCCTTACTGGCTCAGTTTTTATACCGCTTCTATTTCCCGTCTCATTTCCATATCGTAGAGCACCCTTTCCCTGGCTTTATCAATACCCAGGGCACTGCGTTTTTTGTCAATGTGCTCAATCATAAGATGGGCAGCCTTAATCGGGTCCGGCTCGAAAGCCCACTTGCCGCCGTACATTTCCTCCATATCATTGAACAAATGGCTGGTGAATTCCTTGCTTCCCAGCGTGGGCCAGTTAGTGCCGAATACAGTATAGACACCGGAGGCAACGAAGTACTGGCCGATGGCGATGGCTTTCTCACTCATCCATTCCGGTGCGGCACCGGCTGCGGGCAGGTCGCTGATGTCATCACCGAGGCCGCCATCTTTGACCATGGCTGTGGCTGCAATCAGGATTCGGCTGTTATCAATACAGGCACCCATATGCAGTACCGGAGGGATACCGACAGCCTCACAGACCTCAGCCAGACCTGGGCCGCAGAATTCCTTGGCGGCTTCCGGTAGCATCAGGCCAGCTTTACCAGCTGCCATAGCGGCACAACCGGTAGATAGAACCAGCACATCGTTCTTGATGAGTTCTTTGATCATGAGAGTATGGGCACTATCGTGTGTGGTACGGGCATTATTACAGCCGACTACGCCAGCCACGCCACGAATTCTGCCGTTAATTATATTGTCATTGAGAGGCCGGTATGAAGCCCGAAACAGACCACCGAGAAGGTAGTTAATGGTCTCGTGGGAAAACCCGGCAATAAGCGGCGTTTTTATCTGTGGAATTCTAACGTTATCGCCGCGGTTGGGATAGTTGTCGATGCCGGCTTTAATAATTGCCTTAGCCGATTCCTTGGCGTTAAGCTCATCAAAGAGCATGAAGGTAGAGCCTGTAATGTGGGCACGGTCATCAGTAGTGATGAGCTTCGTATGGAAACATCTGGCAACTTCCTGAAGTCCCTGCATAATACACTGAACATCAACGACCATGGCATCGACGGCGCCGGTTATGATTGCCAGCTCCTGCTGCAGGAAGTTGCCAGCAATCGGCACACCGTGGCGCATCATAACCTCGTTAGCAGTGCAGCACATACCAGCCAGATTAAGGCCTTTAGCCCCCTTGGACTTGGCGTACTTTATCAGTTCAGGGTCCTGGCTCAACACTGCCAGCATTTCGGCAAGCGCCGGTTCGTGGCCGTGTATGATGATGTTAACCATATCTTCCTTGAGAACACCAAGATTTATCTCGCTGAGTGTCGGAGTCGGCGTACCGAACATGACATCTTGAATTTCGGTTGCAATCATACTGCCGCCCCAGCCATCCGCCAGGGCTGCCCTCGTACCCTGAAACATAAGGCTCTTGTAGTCTTGGTCAACCCCCATATGGGTACGGTGCATAAGCTCTACGACCTCGCGGTCAATGCCACGCGGAACGACACCCAGTTTTCTCCAGATTTCCTGACGCTTTAAGGGCGCGCTTTTTATAAATACCAGCTCGCCTTCCTGTCTGCCGAATTCGTTCTCACAGATAATGGCTATATCCAGGGCGATTTCATTATTGCTTCTATCGCCAACATCAACACCTAGGTCGAGCGCTAATTTCAGTAGTTTCTGTTCATCTTTTACTTCAAAGTCTTTAATCTTGCCTTCCGCCATAAGCTTGAAAGTTTCCACAACACGACGTCCATGGTCGCTGTGGGAGGCCGTTCCGGCGGCAATCTTACGAACAAAATTACGAGCGGCGATTGTTTCCACGGTAGCTCCGCAGACACCGGTTCTCCTGGCGTGTTCTTCAGGGGTTTCATCTTTACCCTTAGCCAATGGTACCCGACAGGGTCCCATAGCACAGATACTGCAGCAGCTACCCTCGCCGCCGATGGGGCAGGGTTTCATCTTTTCAGCACGGTCAAAAACAGTCCGCACATTCTCCTGGGCTGCCTTTTCCAGCATCTCAATACTTGCCTGGTCAATACTCTTATTCTTTGCCTCTTCTGACATTTATTTACTCCTTACTCAATGCTTTTAAGAAAAACCATCAGGAAGCGCTTAATTCGGTTATCATATCACGAATCAGGTCTATTGCTTCAGGGTGTCTCATAATTACAACATCTCCGCCAGCCAGAAGTAAAATCAGGGCTGACATAGCTTCCATTAGAATGCCGCGCTTCTTTGTATCTCCAAGCTTCGGCTCTTCTGCTGCCGGTATTTTTACTTCTTTCGTCTTCCAGGTTTCCCTGGCTATATTACATATTATGGGAAGCTGTAGTTTTTCGTCCTGCTGGGTCAGGGCGGCCATCCTTATCCTCTCCATTACCGAGTAGCAGTATTCAATACCATAGCCTATACTGCTGACGGTAGGGTCTATTATAATCTGGTTGTCCGGGACCCCCAGGTTACCCAGCAGTATGTTAAGCTGCTTGGCAAGATTTATATCGATAGGGCTTGAAGCGATTACCGTATGATTATAGCCCAGTGCAGCGGCGGCAATCTTTTTGTAATCACCCTCTTCAACCGGGCCTATAACAAGCCTCTTATCCTGGCAGGTTTCACATACCTTTCTCAGCACTTCAGTATCCTTTTCGTGGTTGTCTGTCCCCCAAACGATTAATGGCACATCTATAGCATCGGCTACTTCTCTGACGACCTCGGCGGCTTCGTCCGCCCCGCGGTCAAGGCCGTTTGGGTCTGTGCTCAATAGCTGAAGGCAGATCATCTCTGCTTTATATTCATCTATGCATTTTTTCGCCCAGGCAACCGGGTTATCGGTTACACCCTTAAAGGGGGCAAGCGCCGCCTCCGGCCAGTCATCTGGAGGCATATCGTAGACCTCCATAGCAATTCTTGGTAATTTTGGCATACCCCCTTCGAAGAGGTGGAGCGGATATGACGTTTCACCACCTACGGTTACCGCTTTATCTCCTTTGCCGAGGATTACCTCTTTTATCTTACCGCTGTATGATATTTTAGGGACTTCAAAAGCCATTCCTGCCTCCATTTATGAGCCGAATTATGCATTTTTAATAAATGTTACTTCATACTGGCTTCTAGATATTTTATCTTTTCCTGTCTGTTTCTTAACTTATAAAGCCATCTGCCGCTGCTCACACCTTCAGGTTCACCTTCTTCATAGGTTTCTGCCAGCACCTTTACTTTGCCCCGACCGGGTGCGCTCTTTTCTTCCATCTTGTATTCCATAACCTTCTCCTTGAAGAGATATATTTTGAAGTATTTATATTATAAGAGAAATTGATAAAAGATTAAAACAAGAAATTACAACAGTCCGGCGGCTAGCCTAGCCGACTTTACCGTATTTGTCATCAGCATCACTATAGTCATCGGGCCTACGCCACCGGGAACCGGTGTAATTGCCTTAGCCTTTTCTTTTATTGATTCAAAGTCAACATCGCCGCAAAGGATGTTTTTACCTTCCTTTGTTTTACCTATGCGGTGAACGCCGACGTCAATTACAACTGCCCCTTTCTTTATCATGTCAGCCGTAATCGCCTTCGGCTTTCCGCCGGCGGCGACTATAAGTATATCTGCCCGCCGGGTATGAGAGATGAGGTCACGCGTCCTGGTGTGGCATACAGTAACAGTGGCGTTAGCACCGTCCCTTTTTTGCATCAATATATTTGCAACCGGTTTGCCGACTATATTACTTCTGCCGACAACGACCACATCGGCACCTTCGGTTTCTATACCGGATCGGATCAGGAGTTCCTGAATACCATGCGGGGTACAGGGAAGATAGTCGGGCTCGCCTATCATCAGTTTGCCGACATTTATCGGATGGAAGCCATCGACATCTTTCCTGGGGTCAATGGCTATGAGTACATTGTTTTCATTAATGTGTCCGGGTAGTGGCAGTTGTACCAGGATACCATTAATTTTAGTGTCTTTATTCAATCTATCAATCAGAGCCAGCAGTGTCTGTTCGTCGGTATCAGCAGGTAGGTCATGTCTCTCTGAATAAATACCCAGCTCGTTACATGTTCTAGCCTTTGAGCCGACGTATGATTGTGATGCCGGGTCCTCGCCGACGAGAACAGTTGCCAGACCCGGTATAATGTTGTGCTTTTCTTTTAATTGGATAACTTCCTGCTTAAGCTCATCGCGAATTTGCTTAGAAATGGCAGTGCCGCTGATAATCTCCGCCGTCATTTTGCCTCCTTGATATTGGTATAAAAATTAAGATTTACCTAAAACCATATCCATCATACTACTGACAGCTTTTGCTGCCTCTGATTCATCGGGCAGGTCAAGCAGTGACCTTTTCTCAAGGTCGTATTTATAGACTGCATTATCCAGCGGTATGGTAGCTATCGGCTCGATATTAAATTGTTCAAGCTCCTGGATGACATGGCTATCTAGTGCCTGAGGGGCGCAGTTTATAATCACTGATTGCCTGCCTACGATAAGTTTGAGTTCACTTATAAGCTCTATAATTCGCGCAACTGTTCGGATTCCCTTTACCGAGTGGTCTGAAATAATAAAAAGTTCATCGATGTTTTCGGTGGTGCGGCGGCTCAGGTGCTCCATACCGGCTTCATTATCCAAAACCATATAGGCATAGTTGCCCTTTAGCTCATCGATGAATTTCTTGAGCACGGTATTGGGGTAGCAGTAACAGCCGGTGCCTTCGCCACGCCCCATTGAAATAAGGTCAAGCCCTTTACTTTCAATTATGGCTTCATGCAGTTTTAACTCAAGGTAAGCTCCCTTGGTAAGGCCACCGGGTATACTTATCTTATCATCGTTAAAAGCGGCTATGATAGAGCCGATTGTTCTCTCGACAGTAAGCCCCAGGCTCTCTCCCAGGTTGGCATTGCCATCAGCGTCGACCGCCAGGATGGGAACCAGCCCTTTTCTTTTAAGATAGCGAATAATCAGGCTGGCGGTTGAAGTTTTACCGCTGCCACCTTTACCGGCTATAGCAATAGAGAAACTCAAAACACCTATCCTTTTTTAATTATTACCGAAGGAAACTCATCGGCATTCGTATGCGGCAAAAATAGAGCCGCCATATAATTAGACATAAAATCAGCATTCTCAGATAGCTCGAGATTGGTCATCATACCGGCTACCCTCTCGCCATCACGAAGCAGGTCAACGGAAAAGGAGATTAACCTCGCCCCCAGTAGAGAGCCGTTGCCAATAAAGATAAACCTGTCGCGGGGCAGGTCGGGTAGAAGACCGATAGTTATGGCGTTTTCAATGTTTATATTGCTGCCAAATGTACCGGCGATAATCACACGCTCTACGTCAGTGCATCTTGAACCTATACTTTTAAATAATGTTTTATAACCGGCATACATTGCCGCCTTTGAGCGTATAAGGTTATCCATATCTATTTCCGTAATGACAATATCCTTACCAATCTGGGTATGCGGTGCCTTAACAAGGATGTATTCATAACCGTCTTCGCCTTCCCTGATTCTTTTTGTCGGTAGATCGGTATTGAATTTTCCATTCTGTGTGATAACGCCGGCTTTAAGCAATGCGGCAGCGATATTAATAAGCCCGGAGCCGCAGATTCCCTTTGCTTTTGCGTTATCTATGGTTGTAATCACCGGTTCAAGGTTTGAAGGATTGATTTCAAAGCCTTCTATAGCACCCGGTGTGGCTATCATTCCGTGTTTTATACCACCACCCTCGAAGGTGGGCCCGGCAGAACAGGAAGCTGTTAGCATCAGGTCTGAATTGCCAATCACTATTTCACCATTGGTGCCAATGTCTATATATAGAGTTGATTCCTCCCCCTGGTGAACACCGGCCCCAAGGATGCCGGAGACTATATCTCCGCCAACATAACTTGCTACCGAAGGAACGGCATACAGGTGGACGTGTTCTCCTGTATTGATACCGATGGATTTCGCCTTTAACAGGGGCGCGGTGCTAATTGTCGGCACGTAGGGAGAAAGGCGAAGGTATTTTGGGTCAATTCCTAAGAGAAGTTGAACCATTACCGTATTGGCGGCAACAACTATATGTGAAACATCTTTAATTTCTATTCCTGCCGAATCAATTAATTCCTTAATCAGATCGTTGATGGTAGCGATAACTGCCTGCTGAAGCCTTTTAAGGCCGCCTGTTTTTTGAGACCAGGCTATACGGCTGATGACATCTTCGCCGTAGCTTATCTGGCGGTTGTAATCTATGGCATGGGCCATTATCCTGCCCCTGTTCAGGTCCAGCAGCTGCCCGCGTACTGCCGTAGTGCCGGTATCAAAAGCAAAAGAGTAATGCCTGGTTCTGGTATCACCCGGCTCAATGTTTATAATCTTGGAATTAGAATTATCCTCCAGCAGGATAGTAGCTGTAACCTGCCAGTTGTCGGTGCGTACTATCTGGGCTATTTTTGCTAACACCTCAAAGCTTACGGATATATTTTCAAGTTTGTATTGCTGCTTGATGCCCCTGAGCAGACGGGAAATGTCACTGACGTTATCTTCCAGTGTCGGGGCAATTAGTTCAAGATATAGCTTTTTAACCGGGGGGTCAAAACGCCAGCCGCTAACTAATGCTGCCTGCATTTGAGTCGTTATATCTCCAATTTCTCTGGTGAGGACAGCTTTCTCAAGCCTTGCCCCTGCCGGTATTTCAACAATCAAATCAGAGGTTACCCGGCTCTGGCAGGACTGCCTTATCCCCTTTTTATAGTCCTTGTCGGAGACTTTATCCGTCCTGGTGCTTTCAACCTGCCCGCTCTTAATCAGTACATTACAGGTGCCGCATACACCGGCACCACCGCAGGAGGCATTGATATGCACCCCGGCGGCGACAGCCGTTTCCATAAGATTGGCGCCCTCATCAACGACAATATCAATATTATCGGGTTTAAAGTGAACGGTGTATTTATTACAAGTTGAACCCCTAGTCATTAAACCCTCCTGTACTCTTAAAACAGGCCTTTCACCTTACCTGTATCAACATCAATATCTATTCTTCTGAAAGCCGGGTCTGATGAGGTTCCCGGCATGAGCTTGACATCACCCGACACCGGTACGATAAAACCGGCACCGCCGTAGGTTAATATATCCCTTATGGGCAACGTCCAGCCTTTGGGTCGCCCTTTAAGACTTGGGTCGTGGCTCAGGCTCAAGTGAGTTTTTACCATGCAGGTAACCATATTTTGCATATTGGGGTCTTTTTCCATCCGCTCGGCTTTCGCCTGCGCCTCAGGTGAATAGGTAACTCCGTCGGCTCCGTATACTTCCCTGGCGACTGTTTCAATCCTCTGGCGCAGGGGGACCTTATCCTCATAAAGTAACTTGAAGTCAACTTTATCTTCACAGGCATCGATGACGGCATCAGCCAGCTCCAGAGCGCCGGCGCCACCCTTGAGCCAGTGTTCGGATACGGCTACCCTGGCACCGGCCTGTTCAACAAATCTCTTGATTGCGTTAATCTCATCTTTGGTATCTGTATGGAAACTATTGATGCATACCACCGGATTTACGCCGGACTTTTTAACCGTCTCTATATGGGCAATAAGGTTGGTACAGCCCTTTTCCACAAGCCCAACATTTTCCTGTGTATAGGCAGCGTCAAGTGGCTTACCGGGGACCACCTTCGGTCCGCCACCGTGCATTTTGAGAGCCCTTACGGTAGCTACGATAACGGCGCAGTTGGGGATTAAGCCGCTGAGGCGGCACTTTATATTCCAGAACTTTTCAAAACCGATATCAGCCCCAAAACCGCTTTCGGTGACATGGTAGTCGGAAAGCTTTAATGCCACCTGGTCGGCAACTATTGACGACTGGCCGACAGCAATATTGGCAAAGGGTCCGGCGTGAACAAGCACCGGCTGGCCTTCGAGAGTTTGCAATAAGTTAGGATTAGCCGCTTTTACCATCCAGGCGGTCATAGCGCCGTCAACCTCAAGGTCTTTTGTTGTAACCGGTTTACCTTGCTTGTTATAGGCAACGATAATCCTTGACATCCTCTGACGGAGGTCTTTAAGGCTGGTAAAGACAGAGAGTATCGCCATAACCTCCGAGCTTACCGCTATGGCAAAGCCGGAGCGCATCATAAAGCCGTCCATTTTGCCGCCGATGCCGATAACA
>DAOWJL010000067.1 GCA_030640385.1 Dehalococcoidia bacterium
ATCCCAATAATGCCGCACGGCGAAAATCGCGATTGATGAAGAAGCTGAACCGGGCAAAAGCCGAGAAACCGGCTTAGCGGTTTAGCAAGCGTAACACATTTCTTTCGAGGCTGCCGGTTTTACGGCAGCCGCTTATTTATTTCTCGTCAGGGTATTGACAAAGGAGAACTCTTGTTCTAAAATAATAGAACAGATGTTCTCTCAAGGCTGGCTCTATGGTAACGAAACAGGAAAAGCTGTCATCTAAACAGCAGAGTATTGTTGACTTTATCCGCCGTTTCTGGCTGGACAGGGGCTATCCCCCCAGCATCCGGGATATAGTCGCCGGCTGTAATTTAAGCTCAACCTCTGTCGCCGATTATAATATGAAAATTTTAGAGAGAAAGGGGTATATCCGCCGCCACCGCGAGGTATCACGCGGCATTGAGCTGCCGGTAAGCTCTGCCACCGGGCGCAAGATGTATATCCCTATCATCGGCCAGATAGCCGCCGGCGAGCCGATACCGGTACCCGATAATGATTCCTGGGATTCCACCGCTTCCGCAGACACTATCGAAGTGACCAGGGATTTGACCCGTGGCAGAGAAGGCGTTTACGCTTTGAAGGTTAAAGGCTCGTCAATGATGGATGCCCTGATTAACGACGGTGATATCGTACTTATGCAGAATGTAAACGTGGTGGAAAATGGAGAAATGGCGGCGGTATGGCTTAAGGAGGAAAGGGAGGCGACGCTGAAAAGGTTTTATGCCGAATCCGGCCGCATCCGCCTCCAGCCGGCGAACAGCCAGATGAAACCCATATATGTTAAGCCTGACAATGTCGAGATTCAGGGCAGGGTGATTGCCGTCATCAGGCAGCTGGATTAGTGTGGTTTGCTTTTCCCCATCAGTAAGTATAGACTGCTAGCAGTACAGGTTGTAGTACTTGGGAGCTATGTTGCTTTATACTTAGGGGCAGACTATGATACTATCTCAGTTTCAGTCCGTAGGTCGTGACCTTTCCAGCCGGGGGCTAGTCTCCTCACATAGCGGCAATCTCAGCATCAGACTGGGGGAGAATATTATCATAACCCGCCGTGGCAGCCAGCTTGGTTGCCTTAATGAGAATGACTTAATAGAGACCGGGATAAGTAAAAACAACCGGGCTACCCCTCTGGCTTCGGTTGAGTTACCTGCCCACCGCGCTATCTTCCAGCAGACAGTGGCACAGGCTATAGTTCATGCCCATCCGCCGCATGCCATCGCCCTGTCGCTGACTGAAACCGAAATTGTGCCTGCTGACGAATGGCTTCCGGTGATAGGCCGGGTTCCGGTTCTTGGTTTGAATATGGAAATAACCCCCGGCGGCCTGGCTGATATCATTGCACAGGCGTTGAAAGAGCACCGCATCGTTATGGTGCACGGTCATGGCAGCTTTGCCATCGGTCAGTTGCTTGAGGAAGCCTATAGCTTTACCACGGCACTGGAAGCAAGCTGCCAGGTCAGCTGCCTGCTCAAGTCATTGCAGGTAGATTCTTCTCGAAACGGTTAATCCTTTGCCCGGCTCTTATCCCTCTGCCAGCGGTCAATCCCGAAGGCTGCCAATCCGGATTTTCTTACGGCGGCAATTACTGTCGGTAAAAACTTGGCTACTATCACTAGCAACAGGACGACGGAGATAATGGTAGCGTATTCCTTCCCCGGGTCAACGCTGAACCAAACGATAATGGGTAGCGAGGCAAGACCCAGGAACATGGACAGAGCGACATTGCGGGTTATTACCAGTGGTACAACGATTATGGCGGTAAAAATACCGAGCTGAAGCGAATAGCCGTAAACAGGGAAAAGGACAATCAGGGCGCCGATGGTAGCCCCCATACCCTTGCCGCCGCTAAACTTAAGCCACACCATCCAGTTGTGGCCGATAACCGAAGCCAGTCCGGCCAGTAATACATAGGCATCAGGCACATTAAGCCCCCACCTGGCGATGGCCACTGCCGCCGCCCCTTTACCGAAGTCAAACAGACCTACCGCCAATGCCGGCCAAGGACCTACCTCCCGGAAGACATTTAAGCCGCCAATATTACCTCCCCCCATGCGGCGAATATCCCCACCCTTAATTATGCGTGTGATGATGAAAGCCGCCGGAATGGAGCCCAGAAGATAACCAATTATGATAGCTAGAGCCTCGTTCATTTGGACCTCCGGATTATAGTCGCTTACTTTTTATAGGCAGGGGTGCACCAATCGATGTATCTGGGGTTATTACCCTTTATCACTTCAAAGTAAAGCTGTTGCAGCCTGCCTGATATCTCCCCGACACGCCCGTTGCCTATCTTACGGTTGTCTATTTCCGCTATCGGGGTTATGTGAGCGGCGGTACCGGTCAGGAAGCACTCGTCGGCGGTATATAGCTCGGCAGGGTCGATAGGCCTTTCTATCGTTTCCATACCCAGTTCGTTTTTAGCCAGTTTTATTGCCGTATCCCGGGTGATACCCACCAGTATACTATTGCTAACAGGTGGGGTAACCAGCTTGCCGTCTTTCACCAGGAAGATGTTCTCACCGCTGCCCTCAGAGACGTGCCCATCCGGGGAGAGCATAATCCCCTCGTCGAAGCCTTTATCCATAGCCTCTGACTTGTTGCAGGCATCGTTTATATAAAGCCCGTTACTTTTGGCACTATGTGGTATTACATTATCAGCCGGACGGCGCCATGAGGAGATGCCGCAGCGGCAGGCATCCATATCCAGGTACCGTCCCCAGGGGATGGCAAAAACCAGAAAGTCGTTGTCAAGGTTGTGGAGACGCACCCCCAGTGCCTCCGAGCTTTTATAAGCCAGCGGCCGTATGTATATATCCTCCTTGAAGCCGCATTTCCTGACCAGTTCTACTGTTATCCGGCACATCTCATCCACAGAGTGGGGCAGGTTCATCCTTAAAAGATGACTACCGTCTTCAAGCCGCTGGTAGTGCTCTTTAAGGCGGAAGATATATATCTGCTGCTGCTGGCTGTTCCAGTTACCACGGATGCCTTCGAAGACTGCGGTGCCATAGTGCAGGGCGTGGGTCATTATATTTATTTTAGCCTCGGCAAGGGGAACGAATTGGTTATGGAAAAAGGCATATGACGGCATCTCGCAACTCCATTTTTAGCTGGAATTATAGCCTTATCTACGCTGGAAGGCAAATAAGCAATATCAGTGGTTGTCCTCTGGCTATAGCTTGCCGCCGCAGTTGGCGCAAAACTTGCTGTCATGGGGGTTGGGGTGTGAGCAGGCTTTACAGATAGGGCTGTTCCCCTTTGCGCCTTCACCAAAGAAAAGTTTTACATGCGGCCAGGGTATCTCAATCCCTTCCTCGTCAAAGGCTTTCTTCAGCCTCTTTCTCAGCTCGCCGGTGACTTCCCACTGTTTCATCGGCTTGGTATCGCCCAGCACTCTTATGTCAATGCCGGAGTTACCGAAATTCTGTACCCTGAGTGCCTGAGGCGGGCTTTTAATAAATGGCTTGTAATATTCATCTTCGGCCAGGTCCTTGCCCACCCGGTCTATCACCGCCATAACGCGGTCCAGGTCTTCACCATAGCCTACCGAAATATCAAGTTTAACCCGAGCCCAGTCTCTGGTGTAATTGCTGGCGGTGGTAATCTGTCCGTTGGGTATGCTGTGGACGATACCTTCAAGGTCGCGGAGAATGGTTCGCCTCAGGTTAATTTCCTCAACCAGCCCGGAAATGCCGGCAATCTTGACGACATCTCCCTTGTTATACTGGTCTTCAAGCAAAATAAATATTCCACTGAATAAGTCCTTCACCAGACTCTGGGCGCCAAAGCCGACGGCTATGCCGATTACACCGGCACCGGCTAGCAGTGGGCCGATGTCTTGCCCCATTTCAGACAGTATC
>DAOWJL010000008.1 GCA_030640385.1 Dehalococcoidia bacterium
CCGAACCAAGTTGGTAATACGGTGATGAAAATATAAGCATAGATAGAGTAGAAGATTATCTGGAAAATTGAGTTAAAAGCTACAAGCCCGGCAGCGTATTCATTATCACCCTTGCAGAGCTCATTCCAGACGATAACCATGGCAATACAGCGGGCAAGGCCTATTAATATCAAGCCGACCATATATTCGGGGTAAGGCCAGATAAAACCGAGGAAGACAATAGCCAGAAAAAACATAAGAACCGGGCCGATTATCCAGTTCTGGATTAGTGATATACCCAGTACACGCCAATCCCTAAAGACCTTGCCCAGATCTTCATACCTTACTTTGGCCAGAGGAGGATACATCATAAGGATAAGACCTATTGCGATGGGGATGGAAGTAGTACCCACCTGAAATATATTAATGAAATCAGCTACCTGTGGGATAAAGTACCCCAACCCTACCCCCAAACCTAACGCCAGGAAAATCCAAAGCGTAAGAAAGCGATCAAGGAAAGATAGTTGTTTTAAGGAGCTTTCAGACTTCGGATTAATCATTGCACTTCTTTTCTTGGCATATGGGAAGTTCTTTTACGAGGGACTCGCTTTGGATAATAATTCCGGCTAGCCTATGGTGAGAAAGGCTGTAATAAGTCTTTTGGGCTTTTTGTCTTGCGATTACAATATTGCAATCTTTTAGATATTTTAAATGATGGGAAACTAGAGACTGCTCTTTACCAACAGCATTGACGATATCGGTGACGCATTTCTCTTCGTCAATGATATACTTAAGTATACGTAGGCGGGTAGCTTCGCCAATACATCTCAGGAATTTAACCTGTTCTTCTGTTTTATTATGAATATCCATTCATATGAATGATAATACATATTAATCATAGTTGTCAATAGAAAGTATGAGAAATTTACTATAAAAAAATTGTAAGTGAGGACCCTATCAGCAACAGGAGAAATGACTTGGGTTGGGGGATTGGGTTTGTAGAACCGGAGTGATTTTAACCTCTTATCTTTTAACTGCCAGTCTTATGTTGTTACGTGGAGCAAAGCCTAAAGTGATTTCTGAAGCCCTGGGGCATAGCTCGGTAGTCTTTACAATGGATGTCTACAGCCATATAATTGAGGGAATGCAGAGTGATGCTATGGCGTTACTGGATGAGGTTCTACCGGCAGGGATAAATGTGACAAAAAATAATATTAACGCCAACTCTTTAAAAAACAGAGTTATAAATTTACAATTTAGCTTCAAGCCCCTGTAGCTCAGAGGATAGAGCAGCGGTTTCCTAAACCGCGTGTCGGGCGTTCGAGTCGCCCCAGGGGTACCACTCCCTAATCTCTTTCTTTATCCCTAACCCATAAAAGGGGATAGACTATATCACTGACACAGCAGGGCAGCCACACGGCAAGGAAGAGGAACAGAAAGATAAAGGGAAGTACAGGGATCAAGTCTGCTACCCCGAAGGCGATAAAGCTGAATAATGACGCCCAGGTGCTCAACAGCACGTGCCCCATATGAGGCAGTTTTGTGGTCGGTTTGAAGTAGCCGATTGCTATCCCGATAACAGCAGCGGCGTTGACAACTATCCACGCCGGAATACCGATGTAGGGCATTATTTCGGTCTCTAAAAAGGGTAGATGAAACTCCATAGCGATACTCAATGTGCTCCCGCCCAGATAGGGGATGATTGCATCGCTCAAGGTAGCTATACCAATGGAGCCCGTGTAGCCAACAATAATAATTAGCCAGGGTCGGCTCTTTTTCTGTTTCTTGTACATAGCCGTGGTTACCAGGGCGCTAAAGACGATATGGAGAGGATGAAAGGTGTAGAAAAGGGCTTCGGAAACATCCCTGGGAGCATTGGTAAAATGGATTATTACCATAATTATAATTCCGATTACAGCCCCCACCAGAGTAAAGGGAGTATGTTCCGCCAGTTCCAGAGCTATACGTCTGAGCATTGTTTTCATAAAGTTCCCATAAAACCAAACTAGTTTTTTCGCCGACAGTCATGGCAACGGCCAACAAATTCAACCAGGTGGCTGTCTATCTCGAAGTCTGTCTGACGGGTTAGCCTTTCCTCCATCTGCCTGAGGTCGCAATCGGTGAAGTCAACAACCCTATAGCAAATGGAGCATAACAGGTGATGGTGATGGCCTGAAGACCTCCGCATCATATAGCTACGACAGCTGTTGCCGGAATGCGCCTCGCAGATAAATCCCAGCCGGGTAAGTAACTCAAGGGTACGGTAGATAGTGACCAGCCCGATACCAGGATATCGTTTATTCACTTTCTCATACACATCAGCCGGGGCTAGATGGCTGTGGCTACGGGTAATGGTATCCAGTATAGCCCGTCGCTGACGGGTAAGCTTATAACCCCGAAGCTTCAGAATGTCTATTATTTCTTTCCTGTTAACCATAATCAGAAACGTAAATGAAAACGATTTTCATTTACGTCTGTCAATAATAGACAAAAACAACCAGCTTGTCAAGGGATAGCGAAGGAGAAATCAGGCTTTTTCAGCCCTTTTCGGTGCATTCACTGGAGGCAGGCTAAACACAGAGGATTATTACTTAATTCAAATCAGCATTCGGTAATCGTTTCTACCCTGACCCCGCGGGACATCACCCAGGCAAGGCCTTCTTCTATCTGCCTGGGTTCACCCTCAAGCTCTATTTTAAACCAACCCATATCCTCGGTTATCTCCGCCAGGTGAATATTTGTCACCAAACAGAACTGCTGCCCCAGATTATGAATAATGGGTTCCTTAAGCAGCTCCCGGGGGAAGTTTAGAATCACCAGTTTCTTTACCATTCCAGCCTCCCTGACCGAACTCCTGCATAATTTTCTTTATTCTTTCCTCCAGTTCGTCCCTGGGGACGGCTATACCCGACTTATTCTCAAGCCCCTCAAGGCGCTGCCCGAGTTTTGTCTGCTCGTCCAGGACGAGTCTTATAGTCTCAGCTACCGGGTCGGGCAGCCGCCCGTGTTCCAAATCCAGAGTGGGTTTGCGGTGCTCATCTATAATCCTGCCCGGAATACCGACTACGGTTGCACCGGGCGGTACTGATTTAACGACAACCGAACCCGAGCCAATGCGGGCACCATTACCTATGGTGATTGCGCCTAATACTATAGCGCCGGCACCGATTACAACATTATCTTCCAGGGTTGGGTGTCGCTTACCCTTCTTCAGGCTCGTACCACCAAGAACCACCCCCTGGTAAAGCAGCACATCATCACCGATTTCTGTCGTTTCACCGATAACTACTCCGGTACCGTGGTCTATAAAGAAACGCCGCCCGATTTTAGCCCCGGGATGGATTTCAATGCCCGTCAGAAAACGATTACAGTGGGACAACATGCGGGCTAACAGCCGCAGGTGGTGGCGCCACAGGAAATTGGCTATCCGGTGCAGCCAAAGGGCATGCAGTCCGGGATAGCATGTGATAACCTCGGCCAGATTCCTGGCTGCCGGGTCCTTGGTAAAAACTGTTCTTGTATCCTCTGTTATTACTCTACACACAGCCTGTTCCCGTTTAATCAGTCTCGTTGTCTATCCATTCCAGGTAATCCTGGTTGCCCCCGATAATGGGCAGGGCGATAATTTCATGCACATCATATGAATGAATCTCTTTTACCAGCTGTATAATCTCATCTAGCAGTACAGCTCTTGTTTTAACCACCAGCAGGCTTTCATGCGCCGAGTCAATCCTTTCCTGCCACCAGAAGAGAGAGTTTACTCCAGGCATGATATTAATACAAGCCGCCTTCCTCTGCTTGAGTAGAACACGTGAAATCAAGCGGGCTTCTTCCTCATCAGCTACAGTGATAAGGACAACGATATGTTCAGGTTTCTTTGTTCTAGCCATGTTAAAACTATGCCACCTCCAGCATCCTGTCCACCGCCATTTTTGCCTTCAGGCGGATATCCCCGGATACCTTTACCTCTGGTGCCATCTCCTCCAGAGACTCTAAAACCTTTTCAAGGGTAATCAGCTTCATATTTGGACAGATTGCCTGCTCCGATACCGGAATGAATCTTTTACCCGGGTTTTCCTTACGCAGCCGGTATATGATACCTATCTCCGTACTCACAACCATCTGACTTACATCGTCTCGCCTGGCATAGCGGCACATACCGCCGGTGCTTAAAACTTCGTCAGCCAGAGCGATTACCTCCGGCCGGCACTCCGGGTGAACCACTACCTTTGCCTCCGGGTAATTCTCTTTCAGCTCAAGTATATGCTGGGGCATTATGCGGGTATGAGTCGGGCAAAATCCAGGCCACAGGAAAAACTCCTTATTTATCTTTGTTGATATATAGTGCCCCAGATACTTATCGGGGACAAACAATATCTTTTCATTGTTCAGGCTTTCGACCACCCTGACGGCGTTAGCTGAAGTACAGCAGATGTCAGATTCCGCTTTAACCTCTGCCGTAGTGTTAACATAAGAAACCACTGCGGCATCAGGCAGCTCCTTTTTTCTTTGCCTTAACTGTTCGGCGGTAACCATATTTGCCATAGGACAACCGGCATTCAGGTCGGGCAGCAGGACTACTTTATCGGGGCAAAGGATGGAGGCCGTCTCAGCCATAAAATGAACGCCGCAAAAGACAATAACTCTGGCATCGGTTCGGGCGGCTTTCTGGCTCAGTTCCAGAGAATCACCGATAAAATCGGCTATATCCTGAATCTCGCCCAGCTGGTAGTTGTGCACCAGAATAACAGCCTTCCTTTCTTTTTTAAGGTTATATATTTTATTTACTGTTTCGGTATCATTTTCCATCATCGGTTACTACCCTCCAATCATTGCTATATACGTTTATTCCTTTACGACTATACCCTGAACCCCAATTCTGCCCTGCTCGGTAACACTGGTTAAGGTTATATTTTCTGTTTTCTCCATCAGCCCCTATCCTCTACCAATGAAGCCTTATCGACATGCAGCATTTGAAACATACCCGCTCCGATCAGCCGTTTTCGTCTTATAATAAAGCTAGCCTGCTCCAGCTCCGGCAATAACGTACCATCAAGCAACATACGGTAAGCTTCCTCATGCTCAAACAACCCGTGAAAAGCTTTAACGGTAAAACCGGTTAAAACCGCCCGTGGTAAATGGTATTCAAGAACAAAGAGGCTGCCATTTGCTTTCAAAACCCGATAGATCTCCTGCAGGCTATTCTGCCTGTCCGCTTCAGCTATCTCATGCAATCCAAAGGAAACAAAAACCTTATTAAAGTTACCATCCGGGAAGGGCATATCGGCGCAGCTTGCCTGACTGAAAGTAAGCGGCAGAACCCTCTTCGCTTTTTTAGCGGCTTTTTCGAGTAGTTTATTGGAAAGATCAATGCCGGTAACAGCGCCCGTCTCGCCTACCCTTTCCACTAAAAGGTTGGTCAGTGTTCCGGTGCCGCAACAGGCATCCAGCACCTGCTCACCCTCCTTAATGCCGGCGAAATCAACAAGCGCCCGTCTAAATCTACCCTCGCCACCAAAGGGTAAAAAGAATATTTTTATTATCGGATCGTATAACCAGGCATGCCTCTGCCAGCTCTTCTCTGCGCAATGGGAGGGCAATTCCAAAGCAGCCTTACTTCCTTCCTGTAGCATAAATAGACATCCTTTTACTGGTTAAGGCTTATGCTTGGCAAGGGCGCCGTGTCCGGGGCCAACCAGAATGCTGTCACTTTTAGCCCCCAGCCGGGGAAAGATAAGCTCGTCAAAGATTTCAGCCGATATTTTACCGATTTCAGGAATTTCTCCCATATCAAATATACCCCCTGCCTAAATATCTTAAGATTACTTATAAAAAAAGCAGGTCTTTCTTTCCAGGGGCTGCTACAGCCCCGTTACGCTGAGACCTGCTGATTATTAGTCGTTAGTTTGCTCGCCTATAGGAACTGCCTGAAGCTGCTTATCCACCCATTTCCAGCGGCAGCTTAAGGGGTAAAAAGTACAAAAATTAACCGGCTTATTCTCTTTCAAGTAAAAGAACCTCAGCTTTGTTTGTTTTAGATGTTAAAGGCAAACTTACGCTATGTCAATCCTCAGGCGTATTTACCCCGGGGTCAGGCTTCTTCCGGGGTGGGTTCATCCCTCTTTTTATACACAACCCTGGCTAGAAGGATACTTAACTCCAGCAGAAAAATTAGCGGCAGGGCGATTATGGTCTGGACTATAGGATCAATAGTGGGGGTGATAAACGCCGCTAGCACAAACGCCAGAACTATCCATAGTTTCCGCCGTTTGGCGAGCCACTGGGGCGTAACGAGCCCCATACGGGCAAGGAACATTATTATTACCGGTGTCTCAAAAACAAAGCCAACAGATATTATAAGCCGGGTTACAAAATTAACATAATCATTAATCCTTATCTGGGGTTCGGCTACGTCAGCCATCCAGGTAGTCAAGAAGTTAAGCGCCGGAGGAAGACCAATGTAATAGGCAAAGGCAACTCCGATAAAGAACATTATAGCTATAAACGGTATTATCCGATAGATATAAGACTTTTCCTTACTGGTAAGTGCCGGCGCGACAAAGGCAAAGAGCTGGTAAACGAGAAAGGGCATGGCAAGAACAAAACCGCCGGCAAGGGATACCTTAAGAGTGACAGTCAGGTTTTCTAGAAGTTCAATCGCTATAAGTTCAAGATGCGGCGCCGGTGCTTTTAGTATCTCGAGAATCTGTTCGGCAAACACAAAAGCCAGTGCCGTGGTAATAACCATAGCAATTACCGATCGGGCAACGCGGTCCCGCATCTCCCTTAGGTGCCGCATCATGGGCATCTTGTCTTGAGCTGCCTGGGAACTTTTAGTTTCTACCGCCACTTCTAAATCATTTCCTCGGAGTCTATTCCATCGGGCTCTTTGATAACTACCGGCTTGGGTTGTTTTCTATCTTCAGTTTTAGCCTTAATACCTGTCATCTCTCCTGTTTTTCCGGCTTTTGTTTTTGTTGTCCTGGTAGCCTCTCTGGCTTTTTTATCCGTCGTCTTACCTGATATATCAGGCTTTCCTTTAAGGGTTTTTTTAGCCTCTCCGGTTTCGGTTTTTATCGTCTCGGCTATCTCCTTGGCTTCTTTATCTATCGCTTCGCCCAGTTCCTTAACCCCTTCTTCCAGGCTCTCTTTTGCTTCTTTGACTTCTGTTTTTATAGTCCTGCTTATCTCCTTGGTTTCTTTATCTATTGTTTCACTCAGGTCCTTAGCCCCTTCTTTCAGGATTTCCCTGGCTTCCTTTGTTTCGTCCTTTATTGTCTTGTTTATCTCCCTGGCTTCAAAATCCAGTGCCTGCTTTAACTCTTCGGCTTCAGAAGTAACCGTTTTCTTCATATCTTCGGCTGTCTTTTTAATATCTGCGGCTTCTTCGTCCAGGTTTACCGCCTTTGTCAACTCAGAGGTAAGATTTGAGGTTATTTTCCTGAAGTTACGTATTATTTTACCCAGTTTACGGGCGTACTCCGGCATTTTCTCCGGGCCGACCACCAGCAGAATGACTACCAGAATAATTAATATTTCAAAAAAACCGACATCAAAAAATCCCATTACTTTACCTTCTCGCTAACAACTATTAAAGCTAAATATATCTTGGCTCATCCAACGCACCGAACTAGATGTTTAGTAATAACTATCTCCAGAGCCAATGAGCGGCATAACATCCAGATAGTTTTACTTTGAATCAACCCCAGGGAACATCTCCAGAATTAAATAGCGCTAACTTCCGGCGGCCTTCTTTTTGCTACTCTTTTTTACCGCCTTCTCCTCCTCATTACCTTTGCTTTTCTTCCCCCCGCGCAAGGCGTGAAGTCCCTTGCCAGCCATTTCAAAAATCTGCGGCAGTTTGCCAGCGCCAAAGATGATCAAAATAATTACCAGGATAAGAATAATTTCCAACGGTCCCGGTGGTCTCATATCTTCATCACCCCCTTAATTTAGCATATATTTACTATTTTAAACAGCAATCTTTGCAGCTCACTAATTTGTAGCCCCTCTAAAAAGCGCCCTTCCCCTTGGTAAGAGGAAGGGCGCTTTTTCTAACAATCTCCCAGGATCGGGCTGGTATTTAATAATCTCTTATCAAGATGAACACAAGCTAAAGCTGAGGCTAAAAAGGGCCTCATTACTGCAATGTTATACAACAAGCCGGGTTTTATTATTTTTTATGCTTTTTCCTCAGCTTTTGTTTCGGTTTTTTCCTCGGCCTTTTCCTCGGCCTTTTCCTCGGCCTTTGCCTTGGCTACTTTCTTGGCGACCCTCTTCTTCTTTTTAGACTTCTTCTTGGGCTTTTCTTCTTCCACTTCTTCATCATCACTCTGCCCTCTCTTGAAGGCGCGTATTCCCTTGCCAAAGGCGGCACCTACCTGCGGCAGTTTGCCAACTCCAAAGACAATAAGGATAATTACAAGAATAAGCCCAATTTCCAATGGTCCTGGTGGTCTCATATTGTCATCAAACCCCCTTAACTTAATTGATATCTGCTAATCACCAAGAAATAGCCAATGTTTATAACGAACCAGTGGACGGCTAAAAGCCTGGCACTAAATTTCAGCAGAACTTACACATTTTATGATACACAACTGTTAATTTGTTGTCAACACGGATATTATATAAAACAATATTTGATAACTGTTAAATAAACGATATAATATGAAACAAAAACCGTAAAATAGTTAAAGCTGCGCAGAAAGCATCATTGATGAATAATAAGCTACCATTAAATACTACCCATTGCGGAGATACAGAGTTCCGCTGGGGAGAGCACACCTACATAATGGGCATTATTAATATGAGCCCGGATTCCTTCTCCGGAGACGGTTTTGGTAGCGATATTGATAAAGCCATAAAACGGGCTGGGCGCTTCATCGCCGACGGAGCTGATATCATAGATATCGGCGGCGAATCCACGCGCCCCGGTTCGCAGCCAACAACCCTTGATGAAGAAATTAACAGGGTAATCCCGGTTATAGAAAGGCTGGCGGTAGAGATTAGCGCACCGATAAGCATAGATACCAGCAAATCGGCCGTTGCCAGCCGAGCCCTTGAGGCCGGTGCTAATATGATTAACGATGTCTGGGGCTTGAAGCAGGACACTGAACTGGCACGGGTGGCAGCAGAAGCCGGCGTGCCGATTATTCTTACCAGTAACCAGCGCAACGAAACCTGCCGGCAGGATATTATGGCTGAGGTTATCTCCGACTTAAGAAAGAGTATGTCCCTGGCTAAAAAAGCCGGCGTGGTTGAGCAGAATATAATCATTGACCCCGGTATCGGCTTCGGCAAGAGCCTGGAGCAGAACCTGGAGATTATCCGCCGCCTGGCAGAGCTTAAATCCCTGGACAGACCCATTCTGCTGGGCACCTCCCGAAAATCAATGATTGGGCTGGTGCTGGATTTGCCTCCCGACCAGCGGCTGGAGGGAACGGCAGCCACAGTCGCCATCGGCATTGCCAACGGAGCCGATATAATACGGGTGCACGATGTTAAACAGATGGCGCGGGTATGCCGCATGAGCGATGCCATCATAAGGAGAAGTAAAGGTGAATGTTGAAATGGTAACAGTATATCTCTGCCTCGGCTCGAATATGGGAGACCGCCGTGAAAACATTGACAAAGCTATTGAATACCTTTCTCAAAAATTGAGGGTTACCGAAAAATCGTCGGTGTATGATACTGAGCCAGCGGGCAACCCCGAGCAGCCGCGCTTCCTGAATATGGTCTGCCAGATCAAGACGATGCTCAAAGCGGCAGACCTGCTGGTGCTGGCAAAAGCCATCGAGCGGAAACTGGGGCGGGTGCCGGGCAGACCAAACTCCCCCCGCCCCATAGATATAGACATACTGTTTTATGGTGACGAGATTGCAAACACTCCCGAACTGACAATCCCCCACCCCCGGCTGACCGAGCGGGCTTTTGTTCTCGTACCGCTGGCAGAAATCGCCCCGGCGCTGGTGCACCCGGTAAACAAGAAAACGGTAAAGGAACTGCTTAAAGAGCTGAAGCAAGGTGTCCAGGGAGTTCTCAAGTTAAAGTAAAAGAGGTTAAAAATGTATAAAATATGTGTTGAAGACCATTTTGACGCCGCCCACGCCCTGCGCGGCTATAAAGGTAAGTGCGAGACGCTGCATGGCCACCGCTTCCGGGTGGTGGTTAAGATTACCGCTTCAAAGCTGGACGATATAGGACTGGCTTATGATTTTACAGAGCTAAAAGCCAGACTAAAATCTATTTTAGAGCGCTTTGACCACACCACCCTCAACGACATCCCCCCCTTTGACAGGATAAACCCCTCCTCCGAAAACATCGCCTCCACCATTTATAATAAACTTAAAACCGCCCTCAAAGAAGCACCGGTTGAGCTGGCTGCGGTGGAGGTGTGGGAATCCCCTAATAGTGGGGTGGAGTACAGGGAGGGGTAGAGCATTGCTTGATATTAGGGTTATAATCATGTTTAGACGATAGAGGAGATTGATTGTAAATTGGAAGATAGAGCAAAGAGGTTAAAGCAATTACAAAGTGATTATTGCCTCGAAGTGAATTTCAAAAAGGGAACAGAAAGTCCTTCTAGGGTATTCCGAACAATGTCTGAATTGATTGATACTTTTCAAGAGCTTGATAGACATCTTGTTAACTCGATAGATATAAGAATCGAACCTGTATTGCTATTAGAAGATATTGAAAGTGGCTCAATAAAGACATGGATAGCTACTCAGTTAAAACTCATTCCTGACGATGCAATCTATCTTTTTGATTGGAAACGACTTGTTGGCTATTATCTTCTAAAGGGAAATATAGGATTATCAATTTTTTGGAGGGAACAACTACTATAACCAATGTTAACCAGATAAAACCCTTGCAAGATGATTTAAATAAGCTAGCACAAGAAACGGGAGTGCGTATGTTGCAAGACTATCAACAAGTAGATACCCTCATGCTACTTGAAGATATTAGTAAAATATCATCAAGCTTATCTCATTTATCTACAGATGATAGAGTATCCTATATCACAAAAGAGGAAAGAATTGGGTTTAATTTGGAATTTAGATTAGCACCTGAATCTATTGAAGAACTATATACCCAAGAAGTGTTGACGCAAGAAAATATACTAATTATGAAAGTGAAGAAAGCTGATTTCTTAGGCGATTCAATGTGGGAATTTAGATTCGGTGACAGGAATATACCTGTAAAAATATCCGATAAAGAATGGCTTGAAAAATTTCAAACTAATAAGATTTCTGTCCGCCCTGGGGATGCTATAAGGGGGTTCGTGAGAGTTACCCATAAATATGATACAGAGCATAATTTGATTAGCTACAACTATGAATTACTATCTGTAACAGAGGTTATTAAAATCTCTATGGGTACACAAGGTGATATGTTTAATGGAGGCAGAAGAGGTGAAACTACATAGTTTGAGCAAAGCTCTCAAAACAGATGCGTCAGCAGTATCCTCAAGCCGATGGCTATAACCAGCACGGAAAGAAAGCCCAGGCCATCCATCACCTTAGTATGCCATAATCTTATATAGCCGTTAAAGTAGCTTATATAATACGACATTTCCCCTTGCCCAACCACCCCCGTTGTGTTATTATGGACTCAGGCGAATGACCACGGAGAAAGAGAAAGCACTGGAGTTGGCTGTCGGCCAGATTGAGAAGCAGTTCGGTAAGGGCGCTATTATGAAGCTACGCGAGGCTGCCGAAAGGCCGAAGGTTGAAGCCATCCCCAGTGGCTCACTGGCGTTGGATATTGCTCTGGGTATAGGTGGTATCCCAAGAGGGCGAGTTACGGAAATTTTTGGCCCCGAGGGTTCGGGTAAGACCACCCTGGGTCAGCATATAATTTCTGAAGCCCAAAAACGCGGGGGTATCGCCGCCTATATTGACGTCGAGCATGCATTAGACCCAACCTTTGCCGCCCACTGCGGCATTAACCTGGATGACCTCTTGATTTCCCAACCGGATACCGGCGAGGAGGCGCTGGAAATTACCGAAGCGCTGGTCAGGAGCGGCGCTGTAGATGTTATTGTCATCGACAGCGTGGCCGCTCTGGTACCGCGGGCTGAGATAGAGGGCGAGATGGGAGATGCCCATGTCGGCCTGCAGGCACGCCTGATGTCACAGGCGTTAAGGAAACTGACGGCTGCCATCGGCCGCTCGGGGACGGCGGTAGTATTTATCAATCAGCTGCGGGAAAAGGTGGGGATCATCTTCGGTAATCCAGAGGTTACACCGGGTGGCCGGGCACTGAAGTTCTATAGCTCGGTGAGGTTGGACCTAAGACGCATAGAGACCCTCAAGCAGGGCAATGTGGCAATTGGTAGCCGTGTTAGAGCCAAGGTAGTCAAAAACAAGGTAGCACCGCCGTTCAGGAGCGCCGAGTTCGATATTATGTTTGACTCCGGTATAAGCCGGGAGGGTAATATCATTGACCTCGGCGTCACACTGGGGCTTATAAAAAAAGCCGGTGCCTTTTTCTCCTATGGTGACGTTCGCCTGGGGCAAGGTAGAGAGAGTGCCAGGAAGAACCTGACTGGAAATCCTGAGTTAGCTCAGGAGATTGAAGGGCAGGTCAGGGCCTCAGCCGTCACCACCTATAGTTTTTCAGATAGTAGTTGACGCATCAAACAACGGTGAGTCAATAGAATAAAAAACGATTAGGCGTTACAGAGCTGGGGCGGCTACCTCAGCTCTGTTTATTTGAAAGGACGATAAAACGGTGGCCAGGATTACCGCCCTGCGCTCTGGCAAGGGGCGTAGTAAAAAGGTTAATGTATTTCTTGACGGCAAGCATGCTTTCAATCTTGAGGTAGATGTGGCGATAAAGGGGGGGCTCAAGGTCGGGCAGGAAATATCCGCCAGCCAGGTGGAAGCACTGAAAAAAGCCGGTTACCAGCAGCGATGCTATGACGCAGCCGCGCGGCTGCTCGGTTACCGCCCCCGCAGTGAATATGAGCTAAGGCAGCGCCTTACCCAGCGTGGCTTTGACAATGACACCATAGGAGCGGTGCTGACCAGGCTGAAAGAGCATGATTTGATAAACGATAGTAATTTTGCCAGATTCTGGAGGGATACCCGCCAGTCCTTCAGCCCGCGCAGCCAGTGGCTGATCAGGGCGGAACTCAAACAAAAAGGGGTACCAAGCGAGATAATAGACCAGGTAGTAGGTGACATCAACGATATTGATAATGCCTACCATGCGGCTAAGAAAAAGGCTGGTAGTCTGGCCACAGCTGACCATCAGGACTTCCGCCGCCGCCTGGGTGAATATCTCAAGCGCCGCGGTTTTGGCTACAGTGTGATAATAAAAACCATTGAGCGTCTATGGCAGGAAAGAGAGGAGCCTCAAACAGCGTAATTACCTTAGTTTCAAACAAATAAATAAGTATTATTAGTCATCTAGTTATTATTTAAAAAAGTAGATTAGAAAGGAGGGAAAAATGGGAATAGATACTGTACTAGCCGTCTTCTTTAGCTTTGTTATTGGCGTTATTTTCGGTGGTATGGCCCTGCTCCTCTCCAGGGGGATGATGGCCAACCGCCAGATCCGCATCGCTCAGAAGAAAGCAGCCAAGATAGTAGCCGAAGCCGGAACCGGGGCTAAAGACGTGCTTAACGAAGCCAAGTTAGAAATAGACAAGAGTAAAACAATTGCCGATAACGAAATCCGTGAAAGGCGTGCCGAGACGCAACGTCAGGAAAACCGTCTCAATCAAAAGGAGGTTGCACTAGAGCGCAAGCTGGAAGAAGTGGAGTACCAGAAGGGCAACCTGTCCAGCAAGGAAAAGGAGATAGAATCAATCAGAGCTAATTTGGCAGAGGTAAAGGAAAAGCAGCTGAAGCAACTGGAGCTTATTTCCGGCATGACAAGCGATGAGGCAAAGCAGGAGCTTCTCGACAATATGGAGGTCGAAATGAATGCAGAAGCCTCACGACGCCTGCGCGAGTGGGAAGCAAAGATAGCAGCCGAAGCAGAGGAAAAGGCGCGGGACATACTGTCGCAGGTTATTCAACGCAACGCCTCCGAAGTGGTATCGGAAACAACCGTCAGCGTTGTACCCCTGCCCAACGATGAAATGAAAGGGCGGCTCATCGGTAGATAGGGACGC
>DAOWJL010000013.1 GCA_030640385.1 Dehalococcoidia bacterium
GTTGCCGTTGTAATCGAGGCCGAGCACCTGTGTATGGTGATGCGCGGTATCAAGAAACCGGGAGCCAGTGTTATTACCTCAGCCCTCAGGGGCAGTTTCCGCCGCAAGGCTGCCAGCCGTGCCGAGTTCTTCTCATTGATAAAGGGTAAATAGGCTACTCTCCCATTATCTGCACAAGGAGCTGCCGGGAGCGGGGGCGGTTATCGAAATCCAGCAGCACAATCTGCTGCCAGGTTCCAAGTGCTAGCCTTTTATGGCTGAATGGAACTACCAGAGATGCTCCCAGCAATGAAGCGCGGATATGTGAATGCCCGTTGCCGTCTCCCCAGGCGCGGTCATGGCCATAGGGTATATTTTCCGGTGCCAGGCGCTGCCACATCTCTTTTATGTCTGAAATTAAACCCGGTTCGTATTCTATGGTTGTTAATCCGGCGGTGGAACCGGTAACAAAAACGGTTACTATGCCGCTATCAATATTTGATTCTGCCAGTTGGTGCTCCACCTGCGGCGTAATATCTATAATATCGCAGTGCCCCTTTGTGTTGAGGCTGATGGTTTCGGTTTTTATCATAATGCACCTCCCATTAACGCTTGGTTAAACATCAACAAACTCGTCCCACAGTATCTCGTCCAGTTCAAATAACGGTCCGTCCTTACATACCTGTTTTAAACCTGTTTTCGTCTTAACCGTGCAGCCATAGCACAGCCCGAAACCGCAGCCCATCCTCACTTCAAGCGAAATCTGCACGGGTTTGCCTTTTAATTCCGGCATTTTAGCCATAGCCCGGTACATCGGGTTGGGCCCGCAGGCGAATATCTGGTCTGCCCAGTCTATGTATTCGGGTAGCAGGTCTGTTATAAAACCTTTTTTACCCGTAGTCCCATCATCAGTGACGGTGATACAATTTACCGTTGATGGCAACAGATGATTGGGGCAAAGCTGTGTCGCCGTTGATGCCCCCAGCAGCATAGTTATAGAGCAGTTTCTTTCCATTGCTATATGAGCAAGGAAGGGCAGTGGGGCAACACCGATACCTCCCCCCACCAGTAACAGGTTGCGGGAGGCGGGGTTAATGGAGTAGCCGTTGCCCAGCGGACCGAGCAGGTCTATCCTGTTACCGGGTTTGCGTTGTGCCAGCCAGTTTGTTCCCTGCCCCACCACCTGAAAAAGCAGGGCTATGCTGGTTTTATCGCCGTTCACCTGGTGGATGCTGAAAGGACGCCTTAACAGTGTATCCTTGCCGCAACAAACCATAACAAATTGCCCCGGCTCGGCCATTGATGCAATATGGGGGGATTCAAGCCATGTCAGGTAAACGCCGGGCATGGCCTCGTTATTGGAAATAACAGTTGCTAAAACTTGCTTCATGCTGATTCCTCAGTCCGGTAGTCGGGCAGAGATTTAACACTAAAAGACTTGTGGTTGTCAATGAGTACCTCGGCGGCGACTCTGGCGGTATCCAGAGAGGTAAAACAGGGGATGCGTTTTTCGGCTGCCGCCCGCCGTATATGGAAGCCGTCTCTAAGCGGGACACGGCCGCCGGTAATGGTGTTGACGACGCCGTCTACGGTACCATCCTGAATGATGTCAACCACATTGGGGTGTCCTTCGCTTAATTTCTTGCCTATCATCTTTACCGGCAAACCGGCAGACTGAAGGAAGGCTGAAGTGCCTTCGGTGGCATAAAGCCTGCAGCCGGTGTTAAAAAACCTCTTGATTACAGGCAGGGCTTCAGCCTTGTCCTTATCGGCGATGCTGAAGAGGATAGCTCCTTTTTCAGGCAGCATCAGACCGGCAGCCAGTAGTGCTTTCGCCTCAAGTTTGACGGAATCATCTTTATAGGTAAACTTCCCCTTATAGATGGTAGCCATAACCCTGCCCTTTAACCTTTCGCCGTTAAGCGGATTGTTCTTCCCCCTGGAGACGAACTTATTTGTATCTACCGTCCATTCCATACCGGGATCAAATATGGTGACATCAGAAGGTGCTCCGATTGCCAGAGTGCCCAGCCTGCCGAATCTATCGCCGATAATCTTTGCCGGCTCAACGGTCAGTTTGGAAATTAGTAATTCAATATCAATCTGCCCGTTATGCACCAGGCTCATAAGGCTGCCCAGAGCCGTCTCAAAGCCGCTGATGCCGAAGGGGGCCAGTGCAAACTCGCAAAGCTTCTCGTTATCGGTGTGGGGGGCGTGGTCGGTGGCGATAACATCAATAACACCTTCCTTCAATCCCCGAATTAACGCTTTAATATCTTTTTCTGTCCTTAATGGCGGATTAACCTTGGCATTTGTATCGTAGCCGATTACCCTTTCTTCGGTCAGGGTAAGGTGGTGGGGAGTTACCTCGGCGGTGATATTTATACCCTTCTCCTTTGCCCTTTGTATAAGCTCTACAGAGCCTTCTGTGGAAACATGGGCGATATGCAGGCGGGCGCCGGTAAGTTTAGCAAGGGTGATGTCGCGGGCGACGATGTTCTCCTCAGCGGCGGCCGGTATGCCGCAAAGCCCCAGCCTGGTGGCGATAATACCCTCATTCATCTGGCCGCCTTCGGCCAGCAATTTATCTTCACAGTGTTCGATAATCGGCAATCCGAAAGCGAGGCTGTATTCCATTGCCTGGCGCATCAGTCGGGAGCTTTTTATCGGTTCGCCGTCATCGCTGAAGCCGACCGCTCCGGCTTTAGCCAGTTCACCCATTTCAACGAGTTCCTTGCCGTTTCTGCCTTTGGAGATACAGCCGATGGGCAGCATGCGGATGACGCCTTCGCTGTTTGCCGTAGACTTTACATAATCTATCATGGCCTGGCTGTCAAGCGGTGGGTTTGTATTGGGCATACAGCAAATGGTGGTGAAGCCTCCTTTTGCCGCTGAACGGCTGCCGCTGGCAATGGTCTCCTTTTCTTCGAAGCCGGGTTGCCTCAGGTGGCAGTGGAGGTCTATAAAACCGGGGCAGACTATTAATCCACCGGCATCAAGGCTGTCATAACCGGAAGAAGGCGGGGTATCATCTTTACCTCCCAGCCACGATATTCTGCCGTCGGCAATAAGCAGGCTGCTGATTTCGTCCAATTTCTGGCTGGGATCAATAATATGGCCGTTGCGGATAAGTAAAGGCTTCATCATTGGTGGCTACCTCCGGCTAATAGATAGAGCAGCGCCATGCGTACGGCAACACCGTTGGTTACCTGCTGGTTAATAAGGGACCTTGGTCCATGAGCTACTGCCGATGAGATTTCGATGTCTTCGTTTACCGGGCCTGGGTGGAGAACTATGGCATCGGGTTTAGCTTTAGCCAACCTCTCTTCGGTGAGCTGGTACAGGTTTGTATATTCACGGATGCTTGGCAGCAACCCGCTCTGCTGCCTTTCAAGTTGCAGGCGGAGTGCTATAACTACATCGGCATCGGAGAGGGCTTTGTCTATGTCGGGTTCAATCTCAACCTCCGGAAATTGTCCCCGTGGTTTATCTAAACCTATGGGTAGCAGGGTGAAGGGGCAGCAAAGCGTTACCCCGGCGCCCATCTTTGTCAAGCCCCAGATGTTGGAGCGGGCTACACGGCTGTGTTTTATATCGCCTATTATGGTTACCTTTAAATCTTTGAAGCTACTTTTATGCCCGCGGATGGTATACAGGTCAAGGAGCGCCTGGGTGGGGTGGGCGTGCCAGCCATCGCCGGCATTAACTATATGTGCTTTAACATGCCTGGCGGCAACATACGGCGCCCCCGAGTGGGGATGGCGCATAATAATGATATCTGTACCCAGCGCTTCCAGTGTTTTCAGTGTATCGATAAGGCATTCACCCTTAATCACACTGCTGGTAGAAGCAGCCAGATTTATAACATCGGCACTAAGATTCTTGGCTGCCAGGTCAAAAGAGGAGCGGGTGCGGGTGCTGGGTTCGTAGAATAGTGTAACAAGTGTCTTGCCGCGAAGAGTCGGCACTTTTTTAATCGACCGTGATAGAATCTCGTGCATGGCATCCGTTGTCTGAAAGACGAGCTCAATTTCAGCCGATGTGAAGTCGTCAAGGTCGAGGACATGTTTGTGGTGCCATGATGATTCTATCGTAGTTGTTTCGGTTTTACTTTTGGAACTAACTCGGCTTTCCTGCTGGATTGCTTTCATGGCTAATTCTCCTTGGCTGGCACAGGAATGATGGCTACTTCATCTATGCCATCGCTTTCCTTGAGCCGGACCTGGATTTCCTCGTGTCTGGAGCTGGGCATATTTTTGCCGACATAGTCTGCCCGTATCGGAAGTTCACGGTGGCCGCGGTCAACGAGTACCGCCAGCTGGATTGAATGAGGGCGGCCCAGATCAATAAGGGCGTCCATAGCGGCACGGGTGCTTCTTCCGGTGTATAGAACATCGTCGACAAGCACTACAGCTTTTTTATCGATATTAACCGGGATATTGGTGCTTTTAACTATGGGTTGAAGCTCTAATGATGACAGGTCGTCTCTATAGAGGCTGATGTCAAGAGCGCCTACCGGTATATTCACTCCTTCAAAGCCCTCTATATTAGCCGCCAGACGATTAGCCAGCGGCACGCCGCGGGTGCGCATACCTACAAGTATAAGGTGTTCGGTTGACTTGTTGCGTTCGATGATTTCGTGGGAGATGCGAGCCAGTGTCCGCCGGATATCGGCGGCGTTCATTATTATATTTTTAGCCATAAAAATTACCCCCTGCCCCGGCTGGCAAGAGGTATTCTCGTATGCATCATCACTACCCTTGCCAGCCTCTCGGGACTAGCGTTAAAGGTTTTTATTTATCTTATGGTTATTATAACACCCCCTTGTATTTAAATGCAACTCCTTAAAGGGATAAAAAAATAAAGTTAATAAATTAACCCGTTACTTCCATTCGGGATATATGCAAATGACCATTCAGCCATTAAAATGTTATAATTTAACTATAAATGGACATTCTGGCTGCACTTAATCCGGCACAAAGAGAAGCGGCTGAGGCTATCAACGGTCCGGTGCTGATTCTGGCCGGACCCGGCAGCGGCAAGACCCGGGTGATTACCCACCGTATCGCATATCTGGTAAAGGTCTGTGGTATCAGCCCGCATCGTATTATGGCCGTTACCTTTACCAATAAAGCCGCCCGTGAAATGGAAGAGCGGCTGAAAAAGCTTATTAGCGGCTCGGTGAAAGAGCTGACTATGGGCACCTTTCATGCCATATGTGCCCGTATCCTGCGCCAGGATGGCAGGGTGGTGGGTGTTGAACCACGTTTTGTAATCTATGACCGCGCAGACCAGCTAAGCCTTGTTAAAAGAGCTATTAAAGAAACGGGGTTTGATCCGAAGCAGTACATTCCATCGGCTGTCCTTTCGGTTATCAGCAATTCCAAGAGCCAGGTAATAACGCCGGAGGCTTTCATACAGCGCGGCTCCGGCAATTTTGACGAGGTCACAGGGCGAACCTATGAAAAATATCAGCAGCTACTCAATCAGAGTAATGCCCTGGACTTTGACGACCTGCTGATGAAGGTGGTGCAGCTATTCGATAGCCAGCCTGAAGTGCTGGATAAATATCAAGAAAGGTACATTCACCTCCTGGTAGATGAGTTTCAGGACACCAATCTGGTGCAGTACCGGCTGGTAAAACAGCTGGCCGGGAAGTATCGCAATGTATGCGTCGTTGGTGACCCGGACCAGTCAATATACTCATGGCGGTCAGCCGATTTGCGTAATATTATGAATTTTGAGAAAGATTACCCCGAAGCCAGGGTGGTGCTGCTGGAGCAGAACTACCGCTCGACGAAGGCAATTCTGGAGACAGCCTCCAATATAATCTCAGCCAATCAGGAAAGAAAGCCGACACAGTTGTGGACTGAAAATAAGCAGGGCGAGTTGATTAACATTGTCAGTGCATCTACCCAGCAGGAAGAAGCCCAATATGTTGTCAATGAAGTGGAACGTCTGTTAAGACAGGGAGAAGTCAGGCTGGCTGACTGTGCCGTGATGTATCGCACAAATGCCCAGTCAAGAGCTCTTGAAGAAGCATTTATCCGTTACGGCACGCCCTATAAGCTGGTGGCTGGAACCCGTTTTTATGAGCGCCGCGAGGTAAAGGACGTAATTGCCTATCTAAGGCTAATACATAACCAGCAGGATAGTGTCAGTTTGCTGAGAATAATAAATATACCCCAGCGCAGTATCGGCGAGCGTACCCTGAGCCAGCTGGCCAGCTGGGCGAATTCACTGGGCATATCGCATTACCGGGCACTGCAGTTGGCAGTCAATCCTGAAGATGATAAACAGCCACCTTTCAATCCCCGTACTATAAGGGTGCTGAGCGGTTTCTATGAAATAATGGAAGAACTTATTATCCGCAGCCGGGAGCTAGGCCTTGTTGAATTATTTAACCTGGTAGTCAAGAAAACAGGTTACAGGGAATATATAATGAATACAACCGATGGCGAAGAGCGCTGGGAAAATGTGCTTGAGCTGCGCACTGTCGCCCGGCAATACAGTGACTTAGAGCCGGTGGAGGGACTCTCTGTCTTTCTGGAAGGGGTAACGCTGGTATCCGATGTCGATACCTATGATGAAAGCGTCGGTGCGGTAACATTGATAACACTGCACCAGGCAAAGGGGCTGGAGTTTCCGGTGGTGTTCATCGTCGGTTTGGAGGAGGGTATTCTACCGCATATAAGGTCTTTTGACGATCCGGCGCAGATGGAAGAGGAAAGAAGGTTGTGCTATGTTGGTGTTACCAGGGCTAAAAAGAGGGTCTATTTGATATATGCACTTCGCCGTAACCTGATGGGCAGCAGTACGGCAAACAGCCCATCCCGTTTCCTGAAAGACATACCCTCTCACCTGATTGCAGGCGCCGACCTGTGGCGTGGGGAGGAGAGCCAGCTGCGAGGTAGTATCTCCTGCTGGGAGAGTGATACACCCGCAATTACAATTGACCTGCCTGAATTGAAAGCCGGCGATAGAGTAATTCACAGCCAGTTCGGCAGGGGTGTGGTGGTCAGCTGTCATCCAGTAAACGATGACAGTGAAGTGGTGGTTGCCTTTCCTGGTATGGGGGTTAAAAAACTGCTGTTGAGCTTCGCCCGGCTGGAAAAGGTAGGGTAGAACAGGGAATTATTCCTCCGCCTGCTGTTCGGAATGCTTTATAAGCTCCCATCTTACCATGCCGTCCTCTATAAGCTGGCGGATTTTCTGCTGCTGGGGGGTTAGCTGACAGTTCTTACCGCTTTTTATCTCCATAATGACAATCTCCTGCGGGTCGCCGCTAGACAGCCCGGGGAAAACAACTAAATCTATGGGGCTGCCGATAAAGCGGGCTTCGGTGGGGTCGTATTTGAATTCGGGCAGGTAAGGAGCCATCTGCTCGGTGAACTTACCACCCAGCACCGCCCGGCTCTGGTTGATAGCTGTCTGGCGTATACGTTGCTTCTCCTGTTCCAGGCTTAAAGCCTCGGTTCCACGCCACTGGCGGAACCTTTTTTCAAAACGCCATTTTATCAGGTAGTAAGATAGCAGGACAGTAATAATGGAGGCGGCTATGGCAATAGCAATTATTGAACCGGTTTCCATGATTAACCTGCCGACCGTTTGCTTTGTGGGCTCTGGCTGCTACCGGGCTTTACCAGCGGTATGCCGGCGGCACACAGCGGGCAGTCCTGTGGTTTATAGGCTGGCGTGATTGAGCGCAGGCAGCTGAAAAGGGGAACGCCGAAGTCATGCATCTTTTCGGAGCGATCGACAAGTACCCCGATGCCGATAGCTTCACCACCCTGCTCTTTAACCAGTGAAAGGACCTCGCATATGGACTTGCCGGTGGTAAGGATATCGTCGACTATCAGGACCCGCTCGCCAGGTTTGATGCCGAAACCACGCTTGAAAATCCGATGGTCGGCACCTTCCTTTTCGGCGAATATACCGCGCACACCGAGTTGTCCGGCCACTTCATATGCCAGGATGATACCGCCGGTAGTCGGGCCGGCAACTATCTCTACGTTTTCCCCTTTGAAGCGGTCGCTGATGATACGGCATAGCTGTCTGGTATAGTTGGGGAATTGTAGAACACGGAATTTTTCCCAGTATTTGGGAGAATGCAATCCTGAGGTGAGCAGGAAGTGCCCTTCAAGTATGGCTCCGGATTCTTTAAATATTTCCTCTGTATTCATATGATGCCCTTACGGGAATGAAAAGTTAGCTACCAGTCCCCAGTCGGATAGCGGCCAGATTGATAACCAGGCCTTACCGACTATTTCATCTCGGGGTACCGTCCAGTCGCGACGGGAATCGTAGCTGTTATTTCGGTTATCACCCATAACAAAGTAGTTTTCTTCAGGAATTGTCTTGCTAAAGTAATCGTCATCGGTCGGGTCACTAATATATTCACTCTCATCCAGTATAAGAATGTTACCGTCCGCTTGGTGGATATGAATTACTCCGTCTTTTATCTCCACCACTTCGCCGGGCAGGCCGATAATGCGTTTTATGTATTCTTCGTCTGAATTATTGGGATTGGGGAAAACGATAATATCTCCCCTCTCCGGTTCGTGGAACCAGTAAACAATTTTGCTGATTATAATTCGTTGCCCTTCATGAAGATTGGGCTCCATGCTGCTGTATAATACTACGGAGCTCTGTATGGTAGATTGAATCAGGAAGAAAATAGCAAAAGCCATTGCCAAAGTCACCAGGACTTCGCGCAGAACAGGCTTTAACCAGGTTCTCTCTCCTTCCAACTTAACCTAGATTATAACCCATTTACCCTGAGCCTGCCAGTTATATGGTTGGGCAGGTTGCGCCCTTTTTACAACCAGCATATAATTGAACTAACCAAATATATAGTTGATCGTTATATACAGGTAGGGTAAAACAAGAAAATAGTTCAGGAGGTAAATATGAAAAAAGGTTTGTTACTGGCTACCCTTTTGGCGCTGGTGCTTGTTACTGTCGGCGTTGTTGGTTGTAGCAGTTATTTTGGCTCGGACGAAAGTGAGGTTGTGAGCAGTATATCCAGTCAACAGAACATCGGCATCTGGGTAACCGGTGTGGGTGAGATTCCCGTTGTCCCCGATATAGCTATGCTCAGTATAGGTGTTCAAGCCCAAAAAGATACTGTGGCCGAAGCGCAACAGGCGGTAGTCGGAACTATGAACGGGGTGATGGGCGTTCTTGATAGTTATAATATTGACGAAGAAGATATCCAGACCCAGCAATTCAGCATCCAGCCGGTATACAGGTGGGATGATGGGGAGCAGACACTGCTTGGTTATAGCGTAACAAATATAGTTACAGTCAAAATCAGGGATATAGATGACGCCGGAAGTATTATTGATGCTGCTGTTGCCGCCGGTGGTGACTATACAAGGGTAAATAATATAAGTTTTAGCGTGGACGAACCGGAAGCTTATTATGAAGATGCCCGGCAGGAAGCTATGGAGGACGCTGAGGCAAAGGCGAAGCAGCTAGCCGAACTGGGTGGCGTAAAGCTGGGCAAGCCGAACTATATCAATGAATACAGCGGATATGTTCCCCCGCCTGTAATCTATCGTGATTTTATGGAAGGTGCGCCTTCCGCCACTGCAGAAACCATCATCAGCCCGGGGGAGATTGAAATCCGGCTGACTGTAGAGGTTCACTACAACATAAAGTAATAATCCCCAGAGATTACATTAAGTAATGGACAGGAGGGCTGATTTCTGGAAATCAGCCCTCCTAATTTATTAAGGGTTATTATCTGCTCTATTTGCACTTTCAAAAATGGAGGTGTTAGAATTACATTATGAATTATATGGAACAGGCATTGTCGCTGGCCAGGTTAGCACTGGGGCAGGTAAGCCCGAATCCGGCGGTGGGAGCACTGGTGATTAAGGATGACGAGGTGATAGGAAAGGGCTATACACAACCGCCTGGCTGTAGCCATGCTGAAGTAGTAGCCCTGGAACAGGCAGGCGATGAGGCAAACGGCAGTACGCTGTATGTTACCCTGGAGCCGTGCTGTCATTATGGCCGGACTCCGCCTTGTAGCAGTGCCATTATTGCCGCAGGAGTTAACGAGGTTCATATGGCAATGCTTGATCCGAATCCCATAGTCTCCGGACGGGGCAAGGAAGAATTGGAAGCAGCGGGAGTCAGGGTTTTAATCGGCGAATGCAGGCAGGAAGCCAGGGATATAAACGAAGCCTATATTAA
>DAOWJL010000034.1 GCA_030640385.1 Dehalococcoidia bacterium
ATACCAGAAAGCCTGATGTCGCAATTGAAAATAGGTGGGCGTATGGTGATTCCAGTTGGTTCACGTTATGACCAGGACCTTTATAAAATTATAAAACAAAAAAACAAGAATATAGTCTGTAATCTTGGGGGCTGCCGTTTCGTCTCCCTCATCGGTGGAGATGCCTGGGCAGAGGAATAACGGATATTCCCTCATATGGTTACTTGCCGTGTTTACCGTTTATTATTTATAATAATTGCTAAACAAGAAATGAAGGTGATTAGATGAAACAATTCCAGCCGGATAATATTCACAACGCCGTCTTGCTTTCCCATAGCGGTGCCGGCAAGACGTCGCTATCGGAAGCAATCCTGTTTACCAGTGGGGAGATTAAGAGACTGGGCAGGGTTGATGCTGGTAGCACCACCTCGGATTACGACCCGGATGAAATAAAACGTAAAATAAGCATTAATCTGGCACTGCTACCCTGCCAGTGGCAGAATAAAAAGATAAACCTTGTTGATGTACCCGGATATTCCGATTTTATCGGTGAAGTCAGGGCGGCGGTAAGGGTTTGTGAAGGGGCTATAGTTATCGTCTCGGCGGCGGCCGGTATTAAGGTCGGCACCGAGCAGGCGTGGGCATATAGTGAAGATGCCGGCATGGCTCGTCTTATCTTCATTAATAAGATGGACCGCGAAAACGCTAATTTCAATAAGACAATTGAACAGGTACAATCAAGTTTCGGTAATAAATGTATGCCACTGCAGGTACCTGTCGGCGCCCACAACGATTTCAAGGGTATAGTCGACCTGTTGACATTAAAGTGTTACATCGGTGATAAAGCCGAGGAAAGCGAAATACCGGCATCACTTAAAGATCAGGCAGACTCTATGCGGGAGAAGATGGTTGAGGCAATTGCCGAGGTTGATGATGTCCTGATTGAAAAATATCTCGGCGGGGAGGAAATCAGTCAGGAGGAACTGGTAAAAAGCCTCAAGCAGGCAGTATTGAGTGGCAAGATTGTGCCGGTACTAGCCGGCTCGGCATTGCAAAACGTAGCCATCCGCCAGTTACTGGATGCTGTTTGCAACTACCTGCCATCAGCAAATGAGGTGGAGATAGTTACCGGCGCTGACTCCAAGATAACCGATGTTAAACCCGACCGGCAATCGCCACTGGCGGCGCTGGTGTTTAAGACAAGTGCCGACCCATATGTCGGCAAGCTTACACATTTCCGGGTTTTCTCCGGTGCTATTGACAGCAATTCACAGGTCTGGAATGCAAATCGGAATAGTGCCGAACGCATCGGACAACTTTTTGTTATCAGGGGTAAAAATCAGGATCCGGTGCCTCAGATTGGGGCGGGAGATATAGGCGCCGTAGCCAAACTGAATATAACCGTTACCGGGGATACGCTGGGTATTCAGGATAAACCGGTAAAAGTAGCATCGACAACCTTCCCTGAACCGGTTTATAGCGTGGCGGTGCATCCGAAGACAAAGGCAGACCTTGATAAACTGGGTTCGGCGCTAATGCGCTTGACCGAAGAGGACCTGACATTACGCATGCACCGGGATAATGATACTAGCGAGACAATTCTATCCGGTATGGGCGATACCCAGCTTGATGTCGCCGCCGAGAAGATGCAGCGTAAGTTCAGTGTCGGTGTTGAACTGACAACCCCCAAAGTGCCCTATAAAGAAACTATTACCCAGCCGGCAAAAGCCGAGTACAAACACAAAAAACAATCCGGCGGGCATGGCCAGTACGGACATGTTCTGCTGGAGCTGACACCGTTACCACGCGATAGCGCAAATGAGTTTGCCAGTACGGTAGTAGGCGGTTCTGTGCCAAAGAATTATATCCCGGCAGTGCATAAGGGTGTTAACGAGGCAATCAAAGAAGGTGTTCTTGCCGGTTTTCCTGTTGTTAGCGTAAAAGCAAATATTTATGATGGCAGCTATCATCCGGTGGATTCCTCTGAAATTTGTTTTAAGATTGCCGGTGCCGGTGCCTTCAGGAGGGGGCTTTCCGAAGGGCAACCCATTCTGCTGGAGCCGATTATGGACATAAAGGTAATCGTTCCCGGAGACTTTACCGGAGATATTATCAGCGACATGAATACAAAGCGAGCCCGGGTGCAGGGCATGAATCCATCGGACGGCAATAATGTTATAGAGGCACAGGCGCCACTGGCAGAAGTACAGCGCTATGCTATTGACCTGAAATCAATAACCCAGGGCAAGGGCACTTTCACTATGGAGTTCAGCCACTATGAGGAAGTGCCGGCGCACATAAGCCAGAAGATTATCGATGAGCGCCAGGCTAAGAAGGAAGCGGAGAAGAGCTAAATTATAATCGGGGTTATCGCTTTTATTCGGCTAGAAGTTCTCTGGCCTTCTCGGTGAAGGCAGGTAACACCTTTTTCCAGTCTCCGACGATACCGAAACGAGCGATATTGAAGATGTTTGCCTCCGCATCTTTGTTTATGGCGATTATATTCCTGGCTCCGCTGCAACCGCTGATATGCTGGCTTGAGCCGGAAAGGGCTATCGCCATATAAAATTCCGGGGCTATAATCTTGCCGGTAAGCCCTATCTGGGCTGAATTCTGAACCCAGCCATTGTCACAGGGAGGCCGGGTGGCACCGATTGCTCCCCTGAGTAGACAAGCCAGCTCTTCAAGCTGCTTGAAGCCTTCGGCACTGCTGATACCCCTGCCGCCAGCGACAACAACCGCCGCATCCTCAAGCCTTACCCCTTCTTTTATTCGGGATACCTTCTCAATGACCTTCGTTCTGATAGCCGTTGATTCCGGCTTGGTATCAATAGCAGTAATCTCTCCCTGCCTTGAGTTATCCGGCTCCAGTGGTGAATATACCTTTGGCCTGACGGTAGCGATCTGCGGATAGCAATCACTGGTGAAGGTGGCTATGGCATTGCCACCGTAGACGGGTTTTGTTTGCAGTAATTGTTTGGAGTCGGCATCAATAGCCAGCTCTATACAATCGGTGGTAGCCGACGTGCCCAGCCTGAAAGCCAGCCTGGGTGCCAGGTCACGGCCCGTGGATGTCTGCCCGAGAAGCAGGATGCGTGGCATTACCTGCTTTATTATTACTTCCATAGCATCGGTGTATGATTCAGCCCTGTAATCTTTAAAAAGTGGATTATCAGCAATATATACTTTATCGGCACCGTAGGCAATAACTCCCTGAGCCAGGCCGGCAACATTGTCACCTAATATAACGGCGCTCAGTTCCTCCCCCAGATCAGAAGCCAGTTTTCGGCCACAGCCGAGCAGTTCCCTGGCTATATTCGCCAGCCCGCCCTCTGCAGTTTCAGCCAGCACCATAATACCTTTATATTCAGCCAATTTATAATTCCTTCTTTCCAATCATTGTTCTACAGCAACTTTTCCTGCCTGAGCCTTTCGGCAAGGTTAACCGCCGCTTCTTCAGGGGTTTCTCCATCTATAATCTCGCATTTACCCTCATAAACCGGTTTTAACAGCTTAACCAGGCGACTGCGCCGGCCGGCGTCTCCGACCCGAGACGGCTCGATGCCGATATCGGCTGGCTTCCAGACAGTCGGTTCCTTTTTCTTGGCCGCCATGATACCCCTTATGGTCGGGTAGCGGGGCTCACCGATTTCATTACTTATGGTAATCATTGCCGGTAATGTGGTCTCAATGATTTCATAACCGTCATCGGATACCCGTTCAACTAACGCCTTATCGCCGGAAATATCTATTTTATGAGCAAGTGTTATACCCGGCAGACCAAGTATCTCGGCAATACCGGGACCCACCTGCCCAGCATCCCGGTCAGCAGACTGGCGGCCACAGAGTATCATGTCATATTCATCAATCTTTTTTATCGCCAGCGCCAGCGCATAGGCCGTTGACCAGCTATCACCATCGGTAAAAGCTTCATCCTCCAGCAGGATAAGCTCATCAGCCCCCATTGATAATGGTTTTTTTATCACTTCCCTTAATAGATTATTACCCAGGCTTATGGCGGTTATTTTGCCTCCATGAGTATCCTTCAGTTTGAGTGCCGCCTCCAGGGCATACTCACTATATGGGTCGATTACCGGTGGAATATCTGCCGGCAATACAACCCTGTTGGTTGCGGCATCTATCTTGAAGCTGGTCGGTGGCGCTTCGGGGTCGATGACCTGTTTGATACAGACAATTATGTTCATTATGAATACTTTATTCCTTGAAGAATATTTTTTACTGCGGCAAGACCATGCTCACTATACGGTCGATACCGATTAAATCGGGTTTTACATCTATATCGGCGGTGGGGAAGAGGCTATCCAGCAGAGTGGTTACCGCCTCTCTCTGCCCCTGGCCTATCTCCAGCAGCAGGTAGCCTCCGGGGAGGAGTTTCCCATTTACCTGATGGCACAGCCGCCTGATTTTTTCCAGCCCATCAACACCTCCATCAAGTGCCAGTACCGGCTCAAAACCCCGGGTGTCCAGTTCGGATTGCCTGACATAGGGCAGGTTGGAAACAATAAAGTCAACCGGTTCGGGTAGCGGCTCGAGCAGGTCGCCGTTAAGCGGCTTTATTCTATCAACCACTCCGTGTTTATAGCAATTGAAACGGGCTATCTTCAGGGCAGGGGCTGAAATATCGGTGGCATAGATTTTTGCCCGTGGCAGGTTAAGCGCCAGACTGATGGCGATAATACCACAACCGGTGCCTATATCGGCGATAAGAGGCATCCGCTGTTTTTGAGCCAGACTAAGAGTTTCATCTACAAGATGCTCGGTTTCCGGCCGCGGAATAAGGACATCATTGTTGACATAAAAATCAAGACCGTAGAATTCCCGGTATCCGCTGATATAGGCTGCCGGCTCGCCTTTAAGGCGTCGTTCTAAAAGCTCCTGTAAAATATCCTGCTGTTTTGGAGTTATTTGTTGCTCAAGATTTTGATAGAACTGCACACGGTTTATTTTCAGGGTTTGCCTCAGCAGCAACTCACCCTCAAGAGGGGTGTTATCGATATTATTAGCCGCCAGGACCTGTCGGGTGTGGCAGAAAGACTCCTTTAACCTCATACCAGTTGTGCCTCTAGCTGTTTTGCCTGCTCGCTGGTGGCTATGGCGTTAATGAGCTCGTCGAGCTCTCCTTCCAAAATCCGGGGCAGATTATGGAAGGACAAGCCGACACGATGGTCGGTTATTCTGTCCTGGGGGAAGTTATAGGTCCTTATCTTTTCGGCGCGCTCACCGCTGCCTATCTGAGAGCGGCGCTGTTCGGTTATCTCGCCCTCCTGTTTACTTTGTTCAATGTTAAGGAGTCGGGCGCGAAGGACAGCCGTAGCTTTCGTTTTGTTTCTGTGCTGGGAACGTTCATCCTGGCATACGGCTACAATACCGGTTGGAAGGTGGGTTATGCGTACTGCGGTGGCTACCTTGTTCACATTCTGACCGCCGGCACCGCCACTGTGGAAGATGTCAATCCTGATGTCTTTAGGATTTATATACACCTCCACCTCTCTGGCTTCGGGCAGTACAGCAACGGTGGCTGTCGAGGTATGGATTCTGCCGGAGGATTCAGTTGTCGGCACTCTCTGTACCCGGTGAACGCCCCTTTCGTATTTGAAGCGGCTGAAAGCCCCCTTGCCTTTAACCTCAAATATGATTTCCTTTATGCTGCCGATGGAGGTTTCATTGGCATCAATGATATCTACGCCCCATTTCTTGCTCTGTGCGTATCGGCTGTACATCCGGAAGAGGTCGGCGGCAAAAAGCCCGGCTTCATCACCGCCGGTGCCGGCTCTTATCTCAACAATAATATCCCTGTCATCATTGGCATCTTTGGGCAGAAGCGCCAGCTTCAACTCGTGAAGCTGGTTTTCCAGCTGTGATTCCAGACTTTCTATCTCATGTTTGACCATAGCCGTCATCTCTTCATCCAACCCCTCGGTCAGCATCTTTTTCGTTTCTTCAAGCATCCTGGCTTTATCTTTATAGTTACGGTACAGGGTTACCAGGTTTTCCAAGCCAGACCTCTCCTGTGCCAGGGCTTGCAGCTTCTTAAGGTCGGCGGTTACCTCCGGTAATGCCATCTGTTCCTCAAGCTCCAGATAACGCTTTTCTATTCTCTCCAGTCGGGCTAACATCAGATTTACTCCTGAAGAAATTGTAGCATAGACGTGGCTGGCACTCAAACAATTAAAAAGAAAATGAATAAGTCTAACAGGTATAAGTAATAGGGGATTCTGTAAGACCTAACCTACAGGTGTATCGGGCCAGATTTTACTGCCCGGTTTTATATTATAGCCGGCGGTTACGGTTATGTTATCCGATATTACTGCATCTATTATATTGCTTTCGGCGCCGATGCGGCAGTTGTCGGCGATGATAGAGCGCTTTACTATTGCGCCCTGTTCTATTTTTACGTTATGCCAGATAACTGAATCTTCTACTATAGCGCTATCACCTATGGTGCTGCCGGAGCCGATGACCACCGCTCCGTTCAACTTTGCCCTTTCCCCGATAGTGCAGTTATTGCCGATAACCGCTGGGCCTGTTATCTCAGCCGCCGTGTGGATATTGCTGTCTTCTCCGATAGAAACGTGGGTATTTTTAATAAAGTTGAACTGGTTACTTTTAGCGTTGAGCAGGTCCCGGTTAAGCTGGTGATATTTCTCCGGGGTGCCGATGTCCATCCAGTAGCATGAAGAAGGAAAGGCATATATCGGCTCCCCTTTTTGCAGCAGGGGCGGAAATACCCCCTTTTCAAAACTGAACATTGTTTGCGCCGGGATGGAGTTTAAAACATCCGCTTCCATAATATAGGTGCCGGCGTTTATCATATTGGTGGTTACCTGTTCCCAGCTTGGTTTCTCCAGAAATCGGGTTATTCTGCCCTTGTCATCTGTCTCTATCAGGCCGTAGATGGTGGGGTCTTCTACCGGGGTAAGGGCGATGGTTATTTTTGCCTTGCGCCGGTTATGCAGGGCTATCATGGCGGATATGTCAAGGTCGGTGAAGATATCCCCGTTAAGAACAACAAAGGCTTCATCATCCAGATATTGCGCGGTGTTTTTTACCGCTCCGGCTGTCCCCAGCGCCGTCTCCTCTATTGTATAGGTGATACTGACACCGAAGCGGCTGCCGTCACCAATGTAATTCTTGATAGGCTGCGCCAGATGGCTTATTGCCAGTATTACATGCTTTATATTGTGCCGGCTGAGGCGGCGGATAACATATTCAATAAAAGGGATATTAACCACCGGCATCATAGATTTGGGTGTGTTAATTGATAGTGGCCTCAGTCTGGTACCCAGCCCACCTACCAGAATAACTGCTTTCATTTTTCGCACTTCGCTTATTTATAATACTGTTTCGGTAGTGTTACCGAGGAAAAACAGTATATAATATCACGGGTTGTTTGGAAAGCGGCAATAATTGCACTCGGTAAGATTAACACTTATAATAAACTGATTCACAGGAAGGAGACGGACTGAAGAAAATGCCGCCTGTAGTTTCTATTATCGGTAGGTCAAAATCAGGTAAGACAACTCTCATAGAAAAACTGGTTGTCGAATTGAAACTGCGGGGTTATCGTGTGGCTACGATAAAACATGCGCAGGAAATCAATTTTGAACCGGGCAGGGATAGCTGGCGGCACCTCCAGGCCGGCAGTGAAGCCACGATTGTCGTATCCCGTGATGAAGCCGTATTAGTAAAACCCGTTACAACGGCGGATACGCTTGATAACATAACCCGCTTATTCGGTGAGGACTATGACATTATCATCACCGAGGGTTTTAAACAGGCTGACACACCCAAGATAGAGGTACGTTGCGGGGGGGATAATACGCCGCTGAAAAATATAAAGAGGCTGGTAGCCATAGTCAGCGATGAGCCCGCAGGGACCGGTGTCAGGCAATTCTCCAGCCAGGATATTACAGGGATAATTGACTTGCTGGAGAAGGGTTTTATGAAACCACAGAGGGAAAGGCTGGCTCTATACATAAACGGCAAACGTTTAACCCTGAAGAGTTTTCCCAGGAAGATTATCGGCAATCTATTGATAAATATGGTTTCCAGCCTGAAAGGCGTTGGACAGGTGAGCAGTCTGGATATTTTTGTAAGGAAGCAGACCAAACAAGATTAGATGAACCTTGCTGTAACGGGCAGGTTTTGATTTTAATGATGTTACTGTTGTTGAGTTGGGGGGGCTTTAACCTGGATGATAAATCTAAGCTTTGTGTAAATATACTGGCAAGGAGTTACTTTGGCTAAAAAGAAGAAGATAGAAAGGCCCAAACACAAGCCAACCAAGCGCCAGCTATCCCGCTGGCAGAAACAAAAACGCAGGCAGAGATTCATCATCGGCATCGGTACCTCTGTTATTGTTGTAGCCCTGGGCCTGGTGTTGGCCGGGGTCTATACTCAGTGGTATGTCCCTCAGGTCAAACCGCTTAAAGAAACAGTAATTGAGGTCAATGATACCCGGTTTGATATGGCTTATTATATAGACGCTTTAGAGTATCAATTGGGGGGTGTGCCGTCGCAACAGATACCATATTTTCTTGACGTAATTGTAGAAGGTATCCAGCAAAATGAACTGATAAGACAGGAAGCCCTGGAACTGGGTATTACTGTTAGTGATGGGGAAGTTAATGAAGAGGTAAAAAGCCGTGAGCTGCCTAACAATCAGGCGGTCAGGGATGTAACCAGGGCGCAGCTGCTTGTTCAAAAGCTAAGGGAAGGGTATTTCAATGAGCAGATACCGGTTTCTACCGAACAGCGGCATATTATGGCGATGTTCCTGGAAAGCGAGAGCCAGGCGAACGATGTCAGGGCGAGGTTGATTGCCGGGGAAGACTTTAGCCAGCTTGCCGGTGAGTTATCACTGGACGGTTACAGCCGGGAAAAGAATGGCGACCTTGGCTGGAGGCCGGAAGGTATCATAAACGGGCTGCTGCTTACATCCGTGCTGGAGGAGTATGTCTTCAGCTACCCGGTAGGTGAAGTAGTTGTTCCGGTCTATGATGTTGAAAAAACGAAGGAACTGGGCTACTGGCTTATTGAGGTTCTTGAGAGGAATGAAGAAACGGGAGAAGCGCATGTTCAGGCGATGATGCTGGCAAGTGAAGAAGAGGCACAGATGATAATATCGAGGCTGTCAGAAGGCGAGGATTTCACAACTTTAGCCGAGGAATATTCACAGTTGTGGTCGGATGAAGGTGGGGCGGACCTCGGCTGGCTGGCTGAAGGTGATGCAAGTGATGTTTTTGATGAATTTGTTTTTAACTCCGAGACTGAACTGAATATGGTAAGTGCGCCAATCCGCGACGAGAATATAAGTACCGAAGGAGGTTACTGGCTGTTCAAGATCCCGGATGGTGGTATCAGGGAGATTTCTGATGAGGACAGGGATTTAATGATAGAGAAAGCTATGCAAGAGTGGCTTGAGTCACTCTTTGATGATCCTGAAAATACAGTGGTTAGTTATCTTGATGATGAAATGCGAGAATTTGCTATAAACAAATTCTCTGAGTCATAATACCGGGATAGAGGTACTGCAAATGAACAAAAATAGTATTGGTATAGGTCTGATGGGTCTGGGGGTAATAGGTGGACAGGTAGCCAGGGTTCTGCTGGAGAGGGGAGAATCTCTGGCTGAGCAGGTTGGACGCCCTGTTATATTACGCAAGATAAAGGTTTTGGAACAGGATCTGTCCCGCCCGCAGGCACAAGAAATGGAACCTTATCTTTTAACCACGGATGAAGATGACTTTTTTAATACACCCGGGATAGATATTATTATTGAGTTAATCGGAGGCGAGGAACCGGCACTTGATTACCAAAAGAAGGCACTTTTAGCCGGTAAACATGTAATTACTGCCAACAAAGAGGTTATTGCCAAGCATGGGGCAGAGCTGGTGGCTATGGCGCAAAAACAGGGTATAAGCCTGAGCTATGAGGCTGCCGTAGGCGGTGGCATTCCGCTGATTATGCCTTTCAAGCGAGACCTGGTGGCTAACGAGATAAAGGGTATCTATGCCATAATAAATGGGACAACCAACTATATTCTAACCAGGATGTCTCGTGAGGGTATAGATTTCGCCTCGGCTCTGAAACAGGCACAGCAGCTCGGTTACGCTGAAGCCGATCCGAAAAACGACATAGAAGGTATAGACTCCAAATACAAACTGGCTATACTGGCATCATTAGCTTTCCAGAGCCGGATTCGCCCTGATGATATCTATTGCGAGGGTGTCAGCCGGCTTTCAAACCGAGACTTTCGCTATGCTAAAGAGATGGGCTATGTCATAAAGCTACTGGCTATAGCCAAGCAGAGCGATGGCTTCATTGAAGTGCGAGTACACCCGGTCTGCCTGCCCGAAGATGATTTCCTGGCCAAGGTAGACGGCGTTTATAATGCAATTATGGTAGAGGGCGACCTCGTTGGTAAGATAACCTTCCTGGGTGAGGGTGCCGGTCCGCTGCCAACGAGCAGTGCCGTTGTTGCCGATGTCGTTCAGGTGGCACGGGATATCGTTCTGGGTGCCGGCTGTCGGCCTGTAAAAAGACCGCAGTTAGATAAAGAAATTAAAAAGATGTCCGAGATAGTAACCCGGTACTTCATCCGGATGAACATCGCCGACAGTGCCGGGGTGCTGGCTCAAATTGCCAGGATTCTGGGTGATAATAATATAAGTATTGCCTCGGCGATTCAAAAAGAAGCCGACGAGACAACAAAAACAGCCGAAATAGTTATCATGACCCACCCGTCGCAGGAAAAAGGGATCATAAAGGCTGTCGATGAGCTTAATCACCTTGATGCGGTTAAGGAAGTAAACAATTTTATACGGGTTGAAGTTTAGAGGAGCTATGGCAAAAAAAGGGGTTCTGTTAAGGTATAAAGATTTATTACCGGTCACTGCCGATACCCCACTTTTTTCACTGGGGGAAGGAGATACCCCCCTGGTAAGATCTCGTCGGCTGGAAAAGGAAATCGGCTGTGGCAGTCTGTATTATAAGCTGGAGGGGTGTAACCCCACAGGTTCCTTCAAGGACAGGGGTATGGTGGTGGCCATAGCCAAGGCGCTGGAAGAGGGCAGCCGGGCTGTAATCTGCGCCTCAACCGGTAACACCAGTGCTTCGGCGGCGGCTTATGCCGCCAGTTCAGGTCTGGATGCTATAATCGTTATCCCGGAGGGCAAGATTGCGTTGGGTAAACTGGCTCAGGCAATCGTACACGGAGCCAAGATAATCACCATAGATGGCAATTTTGACCAGGCATTGAGCATAGTACTCAGCCTGACCCGGAAACACCCAGTTACGATGGTGAACTCGCTTAATCTGTACCGCATAGAAGGGCAGAAGACGGCCGCCTTTGAGGTTGTTGATGAAATGGGTAGCGCACCGGACTACCTTTTCATTCCGGTGGGCAATGCCGGCAATATTGCCGCCTACTGGAAGGGCTTCGTTGAATACCATCAGTTGGGAAAGATAAAGAAAAAACCGAAGATGATGGGTTTTCAGGCAGAAGGCGCCGCCCCCATTGTCCGCGGGCATGTGGTTGATAAGCCGGAGACAGTCGCCACTGCCATACGCATCGGCAATCCAGCCAGCTGGCAGAAGGCCGTTGCCGCCCGCGACGAATCGGGTGGTGTTATAGATATGATCAGCGATGAAGAGATTTTGACAGCTTACCACCTTTTGGCCTCAAAGGAAGGAATATTCTGCGAGCCGGCTTCGGCGGCATCTGTCGCCGGGTTGTTAAAGCTTACCCGTGAGGGCTTGGATTTAAGTAATAAAAGCGTGGTGTGTATCTTAACCGGCAACGGTCTCAAGGATGCCGATACCGCCACTAAAAAAGCAGGTCCTTTTACCAGGCTTCCGGCTAATCTGGCAGATGTGGAAAAGGCTCTGGGCTGGGATTAAAAAGGTTTTAGAATTAATGGAGGTTGAGATGAAAAAAACAGTTAGTGATAATATAGGCGCTTTCTACCAGCACTACCCGCGGGTGGCTGTCGTAGTTACCGCCAGTGCCGGCGGCAGGGATAATGCCATGTCGATAGCCTGGCATACCTCTATTTCAAAAAATCCGCCTCTTTATGGTGTTTCTGTATCACCCAACCACTTTACCTATAAGCTTATTGCCCAAAGCAAACAGTTTGGTGTTAATTTTATGCCTGATACTAAAGCTGAGCTGGTGGCGGCTCTGGGTGGTAGCAAAGGCAGCCAGATAGATAAGTTCTCGGCGTTTTCCATTACCAGGGATGATGCGGTAAAGACGTCAGTGCCGATATTAAAAGATGCCTATGCCGCTTTCGAGTGCAGGTTGGTTGATGACAGGCTCTATGGCGACCACAAGTTGCTGGTCGGGGAGGTTGTTGCCGTGCATTATCTTGATGAAGCCTTTATGGAAAACGGAGTACTGGATATAGAAAAGGTAAATCCCACCCTGTATCTGGGGGGTGAGATTTACCTTAATACAGAGGAGTGCAGGACAAGAACCCTTAACCGCGGGTTCTGTGTCGATTGCTTTAAAACCTAGTTTGGTAATATTCGGAGGAAACCTCGAGTGTTTGACGAAGAAAAAATAAGGGCTTCAATAGAGTCCATTATAGAGGCTATCGGGGAAGACCCTGCACGCGAGGGTCTGGTTGATACGCCGCGACGTGTCGCCGAGATGTACAACGAACTCTTTGTGGGGTTGAATCAGGACCCAAAGGAAGAGCTGGCGGTTGGCTATGAGCTGGGGCACAGCGAGATGGTAATCCTCAGGGACATCCCCTTTTATTCTATGTGCGAACACCATTTCC
>DAOWJL010000040.1 GCA_030640385.1 Dehalococcoidia bacterium
GGCATCTTTGCCAGGTCTCCGGATATCGCCTCCCCACCGGCGCCCTGCCCCAGCGCCATAGCCAGGCTGGAGCGCGCCAGAATCTTCTGGAATGAACTGCTCTCGATTACCCCGCGCAGACTGACGATGCTGAATGATGTATTCGGCACTTCTATACCGACTATCGGCTTGCCCGGCACCGGGGCTTCAATTCTTATTGTCGGCGCCGATAGTGCAAGAGCCAGGTCGTTTGACAACGAAGCTATCTTATCTACCTTAACCCTGGTGCGGGAGACCTCTTCTTCCCTGGCATTGACAACGCCGTTTGCGTCCCTGTCCTGAACCTTCTTCGTCTTTATATCCCAGCCGGGTTCAACACCGAATTGGGTGACCGTCGGCCCCGCATTTATCTGCACCACCTTGGCATTTACGCCGTAGCTGGCAAGGGCGTCCTCAATCAGTTTAGCCCTTTGAATGTTATCAGCCTGCCCGAACTCAACCTCTATGCTCTTATCCAGAATATCAATCGGCGGTAATCTCCAGCCGTCAATAGTGACCAGAGAGGGTGATTGCCCATATTTACGCCACACCTCCTGGGCTACCTGCCTCAGGTCCGGCTGCGGTTGAGAAATAGCGGGTCCCGTAGCTTTAATGGCTGCCGGCTCTTTAGGCGAAATCTCCGGAGGCACCAGTACCGGCGGCGGTATTATCTTATCTGCCGGAGGTTCTTTATCGGGGGTTGGTTTAGTAAACCGTGGTTGAACAGTCGGCAATTCCTCCCTGTCCTTCTCAACAGGAGGAGGCATCTTAAAAAGATTAACCAACCAGGAGAAGAATGCTACCAGAGCTCGCCAGCATAACCGGGGCATTATCAGAATAATCCCCAGTACAAATAAGCCCAGCACCCTGAGAACACCAAGCGGTGTATTGCCACCGATAAGTGCTTCGCCAAAGCGGCCGCCCAGCTCAAAAAGAGCCAGCATTCCCCAGATAGCGAAGAGGAACGCAGCCGCCCCCAGCCACTTGTTCCACTGGTATAGCTTCCAGCGTACTATAAAATCCGCCAGCCGCCGGCGGAATATGATACCTGATATAATAATAACCGCCAGTGCAATAAGAACCAGCCCCCAGCCCAGAAGGCCAATGGTGCTTTCGGTAACATCATTAACCCACGAAGATACTGCTCCCCACTGCCAGAAGAGCACCGCCAGTATAATGATCAGCAGTACAAACCGCCTTAGCCACGGTGATGCCAGAAAGCGAAAGAAACCGCCCATATCAAACCCGCCTCCTTTCTTTGCCCCCGGTTTCTGGTTGTTGACGCGAGACTTTGCTCTTTTATTTTTATCTCTCTTCCTGGTCATACAATCTATACCTTCACCATAACCGGCAGAATCATAGGCCGGCGCTTTGTATGCTCATAATAGAAACGATTCAGCGCATCTCTTACCTTGCTATCGGCAAAGCCCCATTCGGCGGTATGACGACGTCCGTGGTCCAGGATTTTAGCTACCAGGTCACGGCTCTCTTCCAGCATATCCTTTGATTCGTTTATATCAACGAATCCACGTGAAACAATATCGGGGCGGCCGACCAGCTTGCCTGTCTGCTTGTTGACGGCGATAATAACGACAACGATGCCATCCCGTGATAACATCTTTCTATTACGCAAAATAATACCGCCGACATCGCCGACGCTGAGCCCATCGACATACACATTACCCGTGCCGACCTTACCCGTCACCTTGCCCCATTTAGGACTCAGCTCAAGTATGTCGCCGTCTTCAAGAGCAAAGGTGTTTTCCGCAGGGATACCCACCGATTGAGCCAGCCTGGCATGGAGATTAAGGTGGCGGTATTCACCATGTATAGGCATGAAATACCTTGGTTTTACCAGCCTCAGCAGCAGTTTCAGCTCCTCCTGGCTGGCATGTCCGTGAACGTGGGTCTGCGCTATTCTGCCGTAATAGACATCGGCGCCCTGCTTGAACAGGCTGTCTATAGTGCGGTTAATAAGCGATTCATTGCCCGGTATGGGCGATGCCGAATAGACGACGGTATCGCCCTTGACTATATTTACCTGGCGATGGTCACGGTTGGCGATGCGCACCAACCCCGACGTCGGCTCTCCCTGGCTGCCGGTGGTAATAATAACAGTCTTTTCATGCGGCATATTGCGCAACTCGTCGATGCGGGCTAAAACACCATCCGGTATCTTTAGATACCCCAGCTCCGTTGCTATTTTTACCGTGTCGCTCATACTACGCCCGGTTATAAAAACGCGGCGGTGGTGGTGGGCAGCGGCGTTGATTATCTGCTGCACACGCGACACTAGCGAGGCAAAGGTGGTAATGATAACCCTTCCCGGCGCCTTCGCAATAATCCGGTCCAGTGCTTCCCCCACCACCTTTTCCGAAGGCGTATAGCCAGGCAGCTCGGCATAGGTTGAATCGGCGAGGAGCAGCAGCACTTCCTGGCCGCCGATTTGCGCCAGCCGCGAAAGGTCTGTCGGCAGGCCGTTAACCGGGGTGTGGTCCAGCTTAAAATCACCGCTGTGTATTACAGTCCCCACCGGTGTCTGTATAATCAGGCCAACGGCATCCGGGATGCTGTGGCAGACGGGATAGAACTCTATCTTGAACCTGCCCAGGTTGAACTGGCCGCCGGGGTTTATAACATTGATTTTTGCCTGCGCCAGCGCCTTGCGTTCCTTCAGCTTGCCCGAAATAAGCCCTTTAGCCAGCCTGGTGCAGTATATGGGAACATTAATCTGGGGCAGGACGTACGGCAAAGCACCGATATGATCTTCATGGGCGTGGGTAATAACTATACCTCTTATTTTCTCCCGATTCTCAAGCAAATAGCTTATATCCGGGATCACAAGGTCGATACCCAGCATTTCCTCGTTGGGGAACATCAGTCCGGAATCGATGACGATGATGTCCTCACCGAACTCCAGCACCATCATATTCTTACCAATTTCACCCAGCCCGCCAAGGGGTATTATCTTTAGTCTTTTTTTCGCCATTTTTTTATTTTAAACCCCAAACATATTCAGCTGTTTTATTTCCGGTTCCTTTTCAGCTTCAGGCATATTTTTCACCTGTGCTAAAAGCTGTGGTATTTTAAGCATATCCGCCTTGATGGTCTCCTTCAGGCTGTACTGATGCAGGGCGGCCGCCGGGTGGTACATGGCATAATAGATTACACCGTCACGTTTCTCTGCGGTACCATGAATCTTGCCGATGCTCTTCTGCGGAAAGAACAAAGCCATAGAATAACGTCCCAGGGTGACAATAATCTGTGGACTAATAAGCTCAATCTGGCGCTCCAGCCAGGGACGACAGGCTATCACTTCCTGAAGCAAGGGATCGCGGTTTCCCTGCGGCCGGCACTTGATTACATTGGCAATATAAACCTGCTGGCGTTTCAGATTAATTAAGCCCAGCAGCTCTTCTAAAAACTTCCCCGCCGGGCCGACAAAAGGTCTTCCCTGCTGGTCTTCATGCTGGCCGGGGGCTTCACCGATGAACATGATTTCAGCATCCTCAGCCCCCTCCCCCGGCACCGCGCGGTTCCTGTATCGGGCAAGCTCACATTTCTGGCAGTGCCTTATTTCTTCATGTAGCTCATTGAGCGCTGACATCTTAACGTTTTACATTGACAGGCTATTCAACAACCGGCTTTTGCATAATAATAGCACCGCGAAATACACCAAGTCAATTTAGATTTCTTATATTCCCACCGATGACTATAAATTTTGTATATGATAGAATATAGGGCAAAATGATGGCTGGTAATAGCCTTATAGTAGTTTTTTATGAATAAGACCACTTCCATTATCATACCCACCTATAACGAGCACGATAACATAACGGCACTGGTCCAGAGGCTCGCTGAAGCCCTTACCGGCTACAACTATGAGATAGTTTTTGTCGATGACAACAGTAACGACGGCACCGCCGAGCTGGCAGAATCCCTGAAAGATGAGCATCCTATCAGTGTAATCGTCCGCAAGGATAAACGGGGGCTGGCTTCGGCCGTCGTTGACGGCTTATCCCACACTTCTGGCGGCATCGTAGCCGTGATGGATGCCGACCTGCAACACCCGCCGGAGGTTGTACCCGACCTGATAAAAGCAATTGAGGAAGGCGCCGATATAGCCGTCGCCTCAAGGTATATCGAGGGCGGCGGCTGCCAGGGCTGGAGCCTTACCCGAAAATTGATATCCCGAGGGGCTATATTTTTAGCCCACCTGCTGCTGCCGGCTACACGGCAGGTCAATGACCCGATGTCCGGTTTTTTCATGTTCAAAAAGGACGTGGTTACCAATGCCCGCTTAAACCCGGCCGGCTTCAAGATACTGCTTGAGATTCTAATGATTGGTAAATTCCGGAATGTAACCGAAGTCCCATTTACCTTTGTCACCCGCGAAAAAGGAGAAAGCAAACTCAATGCCAGGCAGCAAGTAGACTACCTGAAGCACATCTATAGCCTTATGCGGCGCACCGGCGAGCTAGTGCGGTTTATAAAGTTTGCCCTGGTGGGAGGAAGCGGCATCGTTGTCAACTACGGGCTTTACTGGATTCTTACACGCTTCGCCGGTTTTACTCCACTTGGCAATACGGTTACCGGCGGTATCATTTCAGGCAACCTGGCAATAGCCATCAGTATAGAGACGTCCATAGTCACCAACTTTCTCCTGAATAACTACTTCACCTTCGCCGACCGCAACATAAGGGGTATAAAAGCCCTCCTCGGCCGTCTGTTTAACTTCAACCTGATATGCCTTATCGGCGGACTTATCCAGATTGGTGTGGCTAATCTGCTTACTATTACACTCGGATTTTACGACCTTATTGCCATACCGATAGCCATCATAGTGGCAACAATGTGGAACTACCTGCTCAATAATTTTTGGACATGGAGACAATAAAGAGGCTAATTGATTGGTTCCGCAGGTGGGAATACAGCGGGCTTTGCCTGCTGCTTCTTATTATACTGGTGCTTCA
>DAOWJL010000075.1 GCA_030640385.1 Dehalococcoidia bacterium
AGAATAAGCTGGGTTTAACCTCGGAGTTTGCCTGGCGCAAGACATCCGAGCAAGCCAGCCGTTATTCCTTTGCGCGGCTTAAGGAGCTATATAGCCGGCTGCTGGCCGCCGACCTGTCCATAAAAACCGGTAAATACGAACCTGAGCTGGCTCTGAACATACTGGCGGCTGAATTGTGCCGGCAGCATGGTAAATAAGGCGCCGGTCAATCTTAATATCGGGGTAACGCTGGTTAAGGTTTACGCCCGGGAAGCCCTATTTCTCTGCCCAGGAAATAGGCGAGGGCTATCCTTATAGCGACTATAGCTCCCAGTATACCCAGCTCTTCCAGATTTGGTTCAACAATGGTGCGGATGATATCGGCGGCGATGAGAAACTCAAGCCCCAGTATAAGGTTAAAACCGATGCCGAGACGCACCCTCTCTTCTGCCTCCTCTGTTTTCCTGCCGGTTTTTCTAAATCTGTAAAACTCAGTCAGCAGCAGTGCCACCAGCCCCTTGGTGACACCCCAGATAATAACGGCCGCTCCTATAATGGCTATAGCGGTGGCAATATGCTCCAGAACTATCATAGCGTTTATATTAAGGCTTTATTTCCGTGAAATCAAGGCTTAATTGACAGCCAAGCCTGCTTGCACTAAAATCGTATGTAAATTCCCCGTTTGAGGTAGGTAATATAGTGACAGGTGATGAGATTCGGCAGGCCTTTTTAAGCTTCTTTGAGGAGAAGGGGCATAAAGTTATATCCAGCTCTCCTCTGATACCCCGCGGTGACCCCACCCTGCTGCTTACCAGCGCCGGTATGGTGCAGTTCAAGCCCTATTTCCTGGGACGGGAGACGCCGCCCTGCCCGCGTATGGCATCATGCCAGAAGTGTTTTCGCACTACGGATATTGAATCGGTGGGGGATGCCAGCCACCTTACATTTTTTGAAATGCTGGGCAGCTTCAGTGTAGGCGATTACTTCAAGGAGGGGGCTATCAGCTTGGCACTGGAGTTTATTCTAAAGCGCCTCGGTATCTCAAAAGAACGCCTGTGGATAACCATATTCCTTGATGACGGCGAAGCCTTTGATATCTGGCGCCGTAATGGCATTGCCGAAGATAGAATTATAAGATTCGGTGAGGAGGACAACTTCTGGGGTCCCGCCGGAGATTCGGGCCCCTGCGGTCCCTGTAGTGAGATACATTATGACTTTGGGGAAGAGGTCGGCTGCGGCAAGCCTTCCTGTGGCCCCAACTGTGAATGTGGACGCTTTTCTGAAATCTGGAATCTGGTCTTTGTGCAGTACAACCAGGACAAAGAGGGCGGGCGCAGCCCGCTATCCGAATGCCATATTGATACCGGTATGGGGCTGGAAAGGACGGCTGCCGTAATGCAGGGCAAAACCTCCGTCTATGAGACCGATTTCTTTACTCCCCTTATAGAGCTTATATCACGGCTTTCGGGTAAGAAATATGGCGAAGATGATAATACAGATAACAGTATACGGGTGGTAGCCGAACACAGCCGCGGGATCGCCTTCCTCATCGCCGACGGCGTGCTGCCGGATAACGAGGGGCGGGGCTACGTGCTGCGGCGGCTGCTGCGGCGGGCGGCGCTTTTTGGTCGGATGTTGGGTCTAAAAGAGAAGTTCCTGGCTAAGACAGCCAAGATTGTTATTCAGAAGATGAAGCATACCTATCCTGAAATAGGGCAAAGACAGGATTTCATTCTTAAAGTAATTGAGTCCGAGGAAGCTAGATTTGACGAAACGCTATCAACCGGGCTGGAACTCCTGGATGGTATTATGGCAAGGGCTTCAAGCCGGGTGAGGAATAAAATCACTGGCAAGCAGGCATTCAAGCTGTATGATACCTACGGCTTTCCGGTGGAGCTTACCCAGGAGATTGCCGAAAAACAGGGTTTCTTTGTGGATATGGAAGGCTTTGAAAAAGAGATGGAAAAGCAGAGAGAAAAAGCCAGGGCTGGCCACCGCTTCGAGCTGGCGGGAAAAAGTGGTTTACAAGATGAACTTGAGCTAGCGGTAACCACCTTTGTTGGCTACAGTGAGTTCAAACATGATTCAGTTATACAGAAAATACTGGTTAAAAATAAGCCTGTGGATAGTATAAAGAAAGAGCAAAAGGCAGGTATTATTCTGGATAGAACCCCCTTCTATGCCGAGATGGGAGGACAGGTGGGTGATACCGGTGAGATAGTCGGCGCTTCGGGGCGCTTGGCTGTAACCAGTACGGTTCAGCAGCAGGGCATCGTATTCCATCAGGGTTATGTTGCCGAAGGCAGCCTGTCGGTAGGCGATGAGGTGGAGGCGGTGGTGGACTGCGAGAGGCGGCTTGATATTGCCCGGAACCACACCGCTACCCACCTGCTCCAGTTTGCCCTGCGCAAAGTCCTGGGTGAGCATGTCCAGCAGCGGGGTTCGCTGGTGGCTGCGGGCAGGCTCCGCTTTGATTTCTCTCATCTACTGGCGATGACACAGGAAGAGCTGGATGAGGTGCAGCGTATTGTCAACGAGAAAATCCGTCAGAATCTACCGGTGTATGATGAGAATGTTCCTTACAAGCAGGCAATTGAAGAGGGAGCCATCGCCCTGTTCGACGAAAGATACGGCGATGTGGTACGGGTACTTAAAATCGGCAGCCCGGCGGTGAGTGCCGAGCTATGCGGTGGCACCCATGTTGCCGCTACCGGTGAGATAGGTTTATTTAAAATCCTGACCGAATCCAGTATTGGTGGTGGACTGCGCCGTATTGAAGCCGTTACCGGTCGCGGGGCGGAAGAAACGATAAAGCAAAAAATAGATACACTGGAATGCAGCCTCTCAACAATGCAGGCTGAATTAGAAGCCGAGCGGCAGCGGGTGAAGAACTTGGAGCGTGAACTGGCCAGGAAGGAAGCCGAGACGCTTTTAAAGCAGGTCGAGGTAGTTAATGGCATCAAGGTGGTATCGGCATCAGTACCGCTAACCCGGCCGGAAATGCTGCGGGAAATGGCTGACCTGTTAAGGGATAAACTGAAAAGTGCAGTAGTAGTTCTGGGTACTATATATGAAGGCAAGCCAGCTTTTATCGCCGCCGTAACGCCAGACCTTGTTAAAAAAGGTTATCATGCCGGGGAGATAGTGAAGAAGGTGGCGGCTGCAGCCGGTGGTAGCGGTGGCGGTAAGCCAGCCCTCGCCCAGGGTGGTGGCAAGGATAAAGGTAAACTGGGCGAAGCCCTGAAGCTGGTAAGAAGCTTGATATAATGCGTTATCTGGCGCTTGATATCGGGGACAGGTGGATAGGGATTGCCCTCAGCGACCCCTCGGCAATATTGGCAAGCCCGTTTACCATCCTTAAACGCAGCGATGACATAACCGATATTGAAGCCATTGCCTGTATTATTAAACAGCACGATGTCGGGTTAGTTGTAGTCGGCCTGCCGCGTATGTTGAATGGCAGCCTGGGAATACAGGCGCAGAAGGTAGAGGGTTTCACGCAGCAGTTGCGAAATAAAATAGGTATTCCGGTGGAGTTCCGTGATGAGAGGCTGACGACGGTATCAGCCCGCCGCTTGATGCGGGCATCCGGTACGAAAAAATCAAGAAGAAAAAGGGATGATGCCATAGCCGCCGCTGTAATACTGCAGGCTTTTCTGGATGAGGATAGAGCCAGTTAATATAGCAGCCTCTCCTGTTTTTAGATGCTATTCAGGGAAATAAGGAATGAATCTTGCCACGCTGAAAAACTATATTGAGGTGCTGAAACCCAGGGAGAGTTTCCTGCTCACCTTCATCGGTGTTGCCGCCGCTTTTATAGCCGCTGATGGGAAACCTTCACTGGATGTCATACTGCTGGCGTTTATTGTTATATTAATAGCCAGCGCTGGTGCTAACGGCATAACGAATTACCTGGACCGCGAGTTCGATGCCGTGATGAAGCGCACCAGACATCGGGTTTTACCATCGGGGCGTATATATCCGCCGCAAAAAGTGCTGCCGTTAATATTCGGCCTTATAATTGCCGGGCTGGTGCTTGCCTGGTGGCTGCACCCGCTTGCCTTTGCCGCCGACCTTATCGGCACCACTGTTGCCGCCACCTGGCGTAAGAGGATGACCTGTGTTTTTCCTCAGGGAGTCATTGCCAGTCTGGCTCCGGTGCTTATGGGCTGGTTTGCCATAGAGCCGGCTTTCAGCTGGCATCTATTCCTGCTTTGTTTACTCATATTTGCCTGGCTGCCGCTACATGTATGGAGTGTTATGATCTCCAACCGGGGTGAATATCTGGGCGCCGGTTTGAATTTCTTCCCGATGAACGTAACGGTCAGGACAGCAGTTATAGTATTGCTAATTTTTTCCCTGTTTCTTTATGCCATCTCCATTGCCCTCTATTTTGTTGGTGGTTTCGGCTGGTTTTACCTTGTGCTGGCTAATATACTGGGCGTTATGATGCTGTATACAAACTGCCGGCTGGTAACTTCAAGCACTTCGAAGAACGCCTGGCGTCTGTATAAAATATCCAGCTTCCCCTATCTGGGGCTTATATTCCTTGCCATGTGCCTTGATATCTGGCTGTTTTTATAGGAATAAATCCTTGTTTTTATTTGAGGGATTATAAAAGTGAGCTTTAATCTGATAAAAACCTGTTCTGCCACCAGAGCCCGCGCCGGTGAACTGGTAACCCCCCATGGGATGGTGCGGACGCCGGTATTCCTGCCGGTGGGCAGCCAGGCTACAGTAAAGACGCTAACCCCGCAGGAAATTAAGGACATTGGCTTTGATATGCTGCTGGCTAATGCCTATCACCTCTACCTCAGGCCGGGGGCTTCGGTAATTGAAGAGATGGGTGGTTTGCATAACTTTATGGGCTGGAAGGGCACCATCCTTACCGATAGTGGCGGCTACCAGATATTCAGCCTCGCCGGCTTGAGGCAGATTAATGATGAGGGCGTCTCCTTTCGCTCTCATATTGATGGCAGCCAGCACTTTATCACCCCTGAGCTGGCAATAAAGATTCAGGAGTCTCTGGGTGCCGATATCATTATGGTTCTTGATGAATGCCCGCCCAGCGATGCCGACTTTAACCGGGTAAGGCGGGCGATGAACCGCACCCACCTGTGGGCGGCAAGGTGCCGGCAAACTCACCGGCGTAATGACCAGGCGCTGTTTGCCATCGTGCAGGGGGGTATTTCCCCGGAACTGAGGCGAAAGTCAGCCGAATATCTTACCTCGCTGGATTTCCCCGGTTATGCCATCGGCGGTTTGAGCCTGGGCGAACCCAAGGAGGTTACCTGGAACATCACCGAGGAGACGGTAGCGCTGCTGCCGAAAGATAAACCGCGTTACCTTATGGGGGTCGGCTCGCCGGAGGATATCATAGAGGCGGTATCAAGGGGAATAGATATGTTTGATAGCGCCCTGCCCACCCGTGTTGCCCGTAATGGTGCCCTGTTCACACGGCAGGGGCGGGTAAATATAGAAAACAGTATATACAGAAAAATGGCAGAGCCGGTTGACCCGAATTGTATTTGCTATACCTGTAAGAACTTTTCGGCGGCTTATCTGCACCACCTGTTTCGTTGCGGAGAGCTGCTGGCGCTGCGGCTGGCTACTCTTCATAACCTTTCCTTTATAAGCAACCTGATGTCTGATGTTAGAGAGGCTATCCTGAATGATACCTTCGCCTCTTTCAAAGACGATTTTCTGAAAAACTACAAGCCAACGGACGAAAAGATGCGTATTTCCCAGAAGCAAAAGTGGCTTGAACGCAATTAAATCCTCCCCCTCGGTCCCCCTCCTTTCGTAAAGGAGGGGGAAGAAAAGAAAGAGGGGCTTCCGCCCCTCTTTGGACGCCCTAGAACACAGTCTTAGATATCTTATCAACTCCATTTATAAGGTCTTCAATTTCTTCAGGCTTTGGCTCTCTCTGTTTCTTATGGTCACACAAATTTCGTAAGTCTGCCAAATGCTGTATGAATCTCCATGCTGGTACATCTATTATTTGGGCTTCTTTTAAGGCGTCATTATAATCAGAAATGCTTGGATTTTTAGATTTAATCACTACGTTATGGTTTTGGGAGACTTGCCCTATGTGTTTTTCCAGCACAACGCCTGCAACAGCACCAGCAGCACGAGTATATCCATTCTTTAATAATTCACGTGCTGTATCTATCTCGCTATCAAATATATCAGCTTGAAGAAGTTGCTTTATCTCAAAAAGTGAACTTTCAAATCGTCTTTCGGCAGCTTCAAGTATATTTAATTGTTGCGTAAATTTTAGGAAAGCTGCTTTAGGACTTACAATAACTTTATTCCCTCTAGTTCTCTTAACCCCAATCATATAATCAGACATGGTATATGTAAGATAGTCACACTCTTTTCGCTTATCATCCCTATAAAGAAGCTTAAAGTCATCATAACGGCTTGGGAGTATTTGTCTTATAACCTCCATTGCTTCTGAATACTACCTCTCATACTCGTCCATGAAATTCAGGAGCTTTATCTCACCCTCTTTGATTTTTGCCTTTTCTTGTTTACTGAGTAGTTTAGAATCACTAGCAAGAGAAAAGTATAATGACTCTCCTTGCTTAATAAGTTTTCCTAAATCACTTCTATATTTATCAATTTTCGCCATTTGGTGGCAGTATAAGCCAACCTAATAAAGAAAGCAATATGCAATGAGCTTCCTTAGAAAAGCATCAACCAAAAAGCCCACGCCAGGGCGGGTTTGGGTGGGATAAGAAAAGTTCAGAAATTGTGCGGTAGTGCGGGGGGGGGGGGAATATAAAAAGGGGTGGGGGATGGGGGGCAAAGGATAGAATCCCCCATAAACAGAGAAACCCACGGCACTTAAACCGTGGGTTTCTCTTCTTATCTTTCTTGTTAACAACTGAATCTGGTTAATATCAACTCTGAAACAGGTCAAGCCCTCGACCATTAGTACGGTTAAGCTGAACGTGTTACCACGCTTACACCCACCGCCTATCAAACAAGTAGTCTACTTGCGGTCTTACTCCTGTAATAAATCACAGGATGGGAAATCTC
>DAOWJL010000033.1 GCA_030640385.1 Dehalococcoidia bacterium
ATGCGTTATCTGGAAAGGACGGGTCCCTGGCAGCAGCTTGTATCCATTAAGCCGGGAGCGGCCACAATCGAGGAACTATCCCTGGTGCATGAAAGACAGTATATCTCTGAAGTCCAGGAACTGGCTGAAAAAGGTGGCGGGCAGCTTGACCCGGATACGGTGGTATCGGCTGATTCCTATGAAGCCGCACGTTATGCCGCCGGTGGCGCCATCAAAGCTGTCGATGCAGTTATAGACGGCGACATGGATAGCGTTTTTGCACTGGTAAGGCCTCCAGGGCACCACGCCACCGCTGGGAGGGGGACGGGTTTCTGCCTGTTTAATAATGTGGCTGTTGCCGCTAAATATGCTTTACATAAGTATAATATGGAACGTATTGCCATTATTGATTTCGATGTCCACCACGGTAACGGCACCCAGGATGCTTTCTACAGTGATTCCGGGGTGCTTTATATATCGACTCATCAATCTCCTCACTATCCGGGGACGGGCAGAATAGACGAAACAGGTGAAGGAGAAGCCAGAGGCGCTACGGTTAATATACCGCTGCCGGCCGGCTGTGGTGACAAGCAATATAAAGAAGCCTTCGAAAGGGTTATTGCTCCGGTTATCCGCCGTTTCAAACCCCGGCTTATCATGGTCTCCGCCGGTTATGATGGCCACTGGTCTGACGGATTGGCTGGCATGCAGTTAAGTATTGCCGGTTTCGCCCAGATAGTGGGAATTATTAAACGGATGGCGGAAGAAGTGTGCGCCGGGCGCCTGGTTTTCAGTCTGGAGGGCGGCTATAACCTGACCACTTTATCTGCTTCGGTGAGGGCTACCTTTGAAGTATTGCTGGGTAAGAAAGACATTGAAGATAAACTGGGGCAATTGCCATTTGAGGTTGAAGCACCCGATATCGCCGCTCTGCTGCAACAGATAACGGAAATACACAATATATCCTAGGTGGTTTTTCTTCGCAGGTTGCAATCAACGTAACATCTGTCGCACTCTATGCTGCAGGGTTCGACATGAATGGTTACGTTTGTGTTTGTTAGTTTATCTTCCAGCTCCTGTTCCAGATTGTCACATATACGGTGGGCTTCCTCAATACAGGCGCTCTTGGGCAATATAAGATGCAGGTCAATAAAGCGCTGATTTCCCGCCTTGCGGGTACGCAGTTTGTGAAAGCCCACCAGCTGACCGGAGTGTTCCTTTAAACAGGATGCTATTTCTTTCTCTTCCGATTTGGGCAGCCTGGTATCCATCAAGCCATAGAATGATTTCCCTATTACAGTAAAGGCTGATTTAAAAATGATTATAGAGACAACCAGGGCAATAATGGGGTCAAGTATAACAAGGCCGGTAATGCGTATTACCACCAGCCCAACCAGCACCCCGGCTGCAGAATAGACATCGGCGGCAATATTGTGGCCAATCGCCTCAAGTGCCAGCGAATCGGTAGCCTTTGATACCTTTAACAAATGGCGGGAAAGCAGGATACTGGCTATTATAGAGATTGCCATTACTCCTATACCGGCTTCGGTAAGCTCTATGGCTTCTTCAGATATAATCCGGTTAATTGCTGAGTATATTATTAATCCGCCGGCGGTGAAAATCAGGATTGCCTGTGCAACAGCCGATATATTTTCAATCTTGCCGTGACCGAAGGGATGTTCTTCATCAGCCGGCTTAACGGACATCCTTATAGAGAAGAAAGCGATAAGTACGGCAATCACATCCAGGAAACTGTCGGCTGTCTGGGCAAAGATACTGATGCTGCCGGTTATAAGGGCTATTACAAGTTTGAGCGATACCAACCCGAGGATGACTATAAGGGCAAGCCAGGTAGCCCCTCTTCTAGTAGAAAACATGCCTTATTACCCATTATTTATTTTTTAGAAGTGGTAGCCATCGGATAAAGCGGCGCCATTCACCGTTTTCCCAGACTACCAATAGCGACGGGGCGATGAAAAGTGATCTGAAAGTTCCGGCAATACTACCGATCGGCAGAAGTATCGAGAAT
>DAOWJL010000087.1 GCA_030640385.1 Dehalococcoidia bacterium
CAAAGGTTGGCTGGAAGATTAAAACAACAGATACACTCTGCCCAGAGTGCATAAGTTCCTGCAAAGACAACTGGGATTTCACAGGGGACCCAGTCCCATGACTGGTTCATCTGACTGGATTGCAACAGGACTATGCAACAGGACTGGGTTACTGACATAGTCATTGACTGGCCCAGTCATTAAAATGCCTTACATCAACTCACATTTCCAACATGTGCTTTTGCCCTCCGTGTTACCACATTCACTTTGTCTTAAACTTTCGGCGTTGGATTCTGGTCTTACCTCATCGATGCAAGGCTATTTCGATATATCGAAGACACTATTGTAGTAGTGTGCTGTGGGGTTGTGGGTTTGTAAGTGGGGGTTGGATTCGAACCAACGACCAGAAGATCAATAGAGATGTGGGAATGTTTTAGGAGTAGAAAGGATTGATAAATATATTGATAAATATAAGGAAGGAGGAGCCCTCTTAAGACACCTCCTTCTTCTAATCAACTTCTAAGTCTTGATTACTAGAGCATTATGCATTCATTCTGACTTTGCGGAAACAATCGCTGCAGTAAACTGGTTTACTACCACGAGGTTCGAATGGCACTTCAGTTTCTTTGCCACAGTCGGCGCAGGTCACTGGGAACATCTGGCGTGAAGCTCCGTAACCGCTGTTGTTACGTTCTGACTTTCTTACTCTGCGGCATTCCGGGCATCGCTTAGGCTCGTTGGTATAACCTTTAGATTGGTAAAACTCTTGATCCTCAGCGCTGTGAGTGAAAGTAGCACCACAATCGGAACATTGGATAGACTTATCCTGAAAACTCATTAGATGACCTCCTCTCTTATATATTTATAGTTAGAGTCTGGTCATCCAATCCTGATTAAGTCTAAAATAACTTGATAAAGCCTGTATAACCTGTACTGAAACTAACAATACTACTATACACTAGATTAGCTAACAGTACAAACTTGGGCAATTAATATAATAAAGATGACAACATAAAAAAGTGGCAGCGATCAGAGTTGAACTGATGACCAAGGGCTTATGAGTCCCCTGCTCTACCACTGAGCTACGCTGCCATAACCAGCTAATATCTATTCTTACGCCTTGCGCTATTTTATAATCCTACTGTTGCATTGTCAATGTCATCAGGTTTATTTGCCTGGGGAGGGGGTGAGTAATAATTAATAGTAAAAACGAGCTTTTAATTGCCCCGTTTTTCATATTCGGGGCACCAGGTGGCATTGGGGCGCTCCCGGTTATGACAGGCCCCTCGCCAGTTCCACTTACAGCTATCGCACAGGAAGATATTCATCCCCAGTGCTTTTTTTATTCTGAGGGTAATTCTATGTATTAAAGAGGGCTTCATTTTTATGCCAAGTTGGAGTAAAATATGATGTTTATATTATATATTATATCAGGTTGGGAATTATCGGGTAAAGAGTGTGATAGAATAAACCGATAGGCTCTAGTGAAAGGAAACCCGCTATGGCTGTGCCACAGGTTGAAAAGAATAAGCTGAATATGGAATCGATAAACTTGGGCGATATCACCTGGGTTGATATCGCGCCGCCAACGGAGAAAGAAACGGAATATCTGGCCCAAAACTATCCCTTTCACCCCCTTGATCTTGATGATACCCTCAGCAAGAAACAGCGTCCCAAGATAGACGAATACAAAGACTACCTGTTTTTTGTATTTCATTTTCCGATATATCGAAAAGAGGAAAGGGTGCTTACCTCCAGCCAGTTATCCGTATTTATCAGCCCCAAGTACCTGATTACCCTGCATAAAAGAGATCTGAATCCACTGGTAAAGCTGTTCAAGGAATGTCAGATAGATGAAGAATCACGCAGGGAGTATTTAAGCCAGGGGCCGGGTTATCTTCTGTACCGCATACTTGACCGGCTGGTTGACTATTGCATGCCGATGCTGAATAAAGTCGGTGATGGCATTGAGGATGTTGAAAAAAACATATTCTCTAGCAGGCAGAGGGGTGCGATTAGGGGAATCTCACGGCTGCGACGTGATGTTATCGCTTTCCGTCGCATAATCTGGCCGATGAGGGCGGTTATCGGCAGCCTGGAACCCAAGATTCGCCGATTTACTGAGGTAGAGCTGTCGGTTTATTTCGGTGATGCAGTTGACCACCTGGATAAGATCTGGGACGGCCTGGATGAATACAAGGAGATAATCGAGGGCTTAAGCGATACCTATGATTCGCTGGCTACCAACCGTACCAACGAAGTGGTACGAATACTGACCATATTCGCCACCGTTATGTTGCCAGTTACCGTCGTCGCCAGTATCTATGGAATGAATATAGAGCTGCCCTTTATGCATTCGGACTATGCCCTGCTTTATGTATTCCTGATAATGCTGGTTATTATCTCTGGCATTCTCTATTTCCTGCGTCGCATAAGGGTAATTTAGCCCCACAACCAGGACTCACAGGATTTATATAATGAACGTCTCACACCGATTTGTGATTATTGCCGCTATCTTTGTTACCTGCCTTATCACAGCCAATATAATTGCTGTAAAGATAATAAGTATCGGCTCTGCCGTCCTGCCGGCGGCGATTATCGTCTTTCCATTGAGCTATATATTCGGTGATATACTTACCGAGGTCTATGGCTATCGCTGGGCAAGGCGGGTCATCTGGCTGGGCTTTTTATGCAATCTTATCTTCGTCTTCTTTGCCTGGGTGGGGCAACTCTTACCGGCGGCACCCTTCTGGGAAGACCAGGAGGCTTACACGAGCATTCTGGGCTATGCACCGAGGCTGCTTGTTGCTTCCTTCTGTGGTTATCTGGTTGGTGAGTTCGCCAACTCCTTCATCATGGCGAAGATGAAGATTGCCACGCAGGGACGCTGGCTGTGGGCGAGGACTATCGGCTCGACCATTGTCGGCCAGGGGCTGGATACATCAATATTTATAATAATCGCTTTCGCCGGCACCACTTCATTCACACCGATGATGATTCTGTATCACTGGCTGGCAAAAACAGCTATTGAAGCCCTGGCGACACCCTTCACTTATAAAGCCGTCAACTTTTTGAAGAAAAGGGAAAGGGTTGATGTTTATGATGATAAGACAAACTTCAATCCATTTACTATTTCCGGTTAGATATTGATGCTTACTATGTGGTATTAGAAGATGAAGATAAGCTTTCTGGGCGCACATAACACAGAATCGCGAAATACAAAACTCGTCAGTCTGCTTGTTGATGGAATTCTGGCGCTTGATGCCGGTGGGCTTACCTCAAGCCTATCATTTTCCGAGCAGCTAAAGCTCAGGGCAGTTCTGCTTACCCATCAGCACTACGACCATATCAAAGATATCCCTTTACTGGGTATGAACCTTTTCCTGAACAATGCCGGTATAGATGTTTATTCCATACCATCTGTCTATGAATCATTAACGAATTACCTTCTCAACGACAGCCTCTATCCCAAGTTTCTGGAGGAGATGGAGGGTGGAGCAACCATAAGGTTTCATATTGTAAAACCCTACCAGGAGTTTAAGATTGGGGGCTATAATATTCTGCCGCTGCCGGTTGCTCATTCGGTATCGGCCGTCGGCTATCAGGTTACCTCGGCTGAAGGCAAGTCGGTCTTCTATGCCGGTGATACCGGTGTGGGGCTGGCTGACTGCTGGCGGCGTATTTCTCCACGGCTGATTATCATTGAAGTTACCTCCTCTAATAGATATATGCAGTTCGGCAGGCAGAAGGGACACCTTACCCCCAGTTTATTAAAGGAAGAACTACTGGATTTTCATAAACTAAAAGCCTATCTGCCGGATGTAGTTATAGTTCATATGAATCCCGGTCTGGAATCCGAGATTGAAGCTGAACTGTCTGCCATAGCCGGAGAACTGGGGAATTCGATTACCCTGGCTTATGAGGGAATGGAGATTGAATTATAGCTGGTAGAGGGGATAAGGTATGTGGTGGCTGTTGAATTTATAGTTGACCATAACGCAGGCAAACTGGTGAAGTGGCTGCGGATGATGGGTTATGATACGCTTTTTTTCAACGGCAGAGATGACTCCAGAATGATAGCCGCCGCCCTGGCTGAAGACAGAATAATACTGACAAGAGACACCGGAATTATGAAAAGGAGGCTAGTAACCAGAGGTAAACTCAAAGCCATTTTGCTGACCAGTGATGAACCGGTGCTCCAGATGAAACAGGTAATAGGAAACCTGAATCTGGATATCTATTTCAGGCCTTTTTCCATCTGTCTGGAATGCAACCAGATATTGGTCGAGAAAAATAAAGAACAGGTAAGAGAAAGGGTACCACCTTATGTCTTAAAGACCAAAAACCAGTATATGGAGTGTCCTGCCTGCCGCCGTATCTACTGGAGAGGCACCCACTGGCAGGAAATGAATAAAAAACTGGAAATGTTTCTGGAACAATAACAGGAGGGTATACTGATGGATATATATGAAGCAATAACCACGCGGAGGTCAATAAGGGAGTTTAAGGAAGTACCGGTAGCTTATGAAGTTCTTGAAAAGTGCATTGATGCCGCCAGGCTGGCACCGACGGCTATGAATTGCCAGCTGTGTGAATATATCATTGTTGATGATGAGAAGTTACTGCCACAGGTACTGGATGCTATTAATACCTTATCCGGTGTGCCAAGGCCGGAAGGAGGGTGGTCGCCGGGGCGGCGACCCGGAGCCTATATCGTTGCCCTGATAAATGCCGAATTGGAAGCAGAGATAGGTGCCGGCAGAACAAATACACATTACGATGGCGGTATGGCGATGGAGAATATGGTACTCGTGGCTCTGGAGCAGGGATTGGGCAGCTGTGTAATGACCGGTATCGACAGGGGCAAGTTGAGGCAGGTATTGAATATAGCGGATAAATATGAGATTGCTATGCTACTGGCACTGGGCTATCCCGATGAAAATCCGGTTGTTGAGGTAGCTACTGGCTCAATAAAACGCTGGGTGGATAAAAAAGGGGTGCGCCATATCCCCAAGAGGAAGCTAAAAGATATTGTTCATAGGAATAAATTCCCGGTGTAAAGCCTTGACCCCCTTACAGGGTATTGTTAAACTCTCAATTGATTATACAGGGTGTGCTATGAAAGTATTAAATGCAGATGAAATGCGTCGGGTAGAGCGGGAATGTGCCGAAAGCGGCATTACCACAGATATGCTTATGGAGAATGCCGGTAAGGCGGTAGCCGGGGAAACCAGGCGCATTCTGGGAAGCATTGAAAATAAGCAGGTCATCCTGCTGATAGGGCCGGGCAACAATGGTGGTGACGGGCTGGTTGCCGCACGCCACCTCCATGACTGGGGGGCTAAGATTTCCCTCTTTTTACTGGGAAAGAGGGATAAAGATGACAATAACCTGAAGCTGGTCCTGGAACGCGGCGTCGCCTGTTATGATAATCTGGAAGGGCTTGGTGGGCTGCTGTTTTCGGCCGACGCCGGAATCGATGCCCTGTTCGGTACCGGTAAAAGCCGGCCCCTTGGAGATGCCTTCAAGCAGGCACTGGAGCAGGTAACCGAAACCAGGAAGAAGCGTCCAGGACTTAAAACAATTGCCCTGGATTTACCATCCGGCCTTGATGCAGATAGCGGCGCATGCGATCCGGCCTGCCTGTATGCTGACCATACCATTACCCTCGGGTTCCCAAAGCCGGGATTATACAACTCACCCGGAGCCGGGAGGGCTGGGTTTGTAACCATAGTTGATATAGGCATACCCGAACATCTGGCAGAGGGTGTGAAAACGGAAATAATCACTGATGAATGGGCACGGCCAGTATTGCCCCGGCGTCCGCTTGAAGCCAACAAAGGCAGCTTCGGGCGGGTTCTCGTTGTCGCCGGCTCGATAAACTATATCGGTGCCGCCTACCTTGCCTGCAGCGGTGCTATAAGGGTTGGTGCCGGGCTGGTAACCCTGGCTACAGCCGGCAGCCTGCAACCGATTCTGGCAGCCAAGCTGACCGAAGTTACCTATCTACCGTTACCTGAATCCGCTCCGGGCGTAATCTCCGCAGAAGCGGTAAATATCGTTGTCCCGGAATTAAAGGGTTATAATGTATTACTTCTGGGCTGTGGGCTGGGACAGAGTGAACAGGCGGTGGCTTTTAACAGGTCTATACTCCTTCAGCCGAAATACAGGCTGCCGTTACTGGTGATTGATGCCGATACCATAAATACACTGGCTAAAACCCCGGGCTGGTGGCGGCAGATAACCGATGATGCCATACTTACCCCCCACCCCGGCGAGATGGCAAGGCTGACCGGAATGCCGGTGGCCGAGATACAATCTAACAGGGTGTGCATAACCAGGGATATGGCATCAGAATGGAAGAAAACGATTATACTTAAAGGAGCTAATACCGTTATTGCTGCACCGGACGGGCGCTGCCGGGTTTGCCCGGTGGCAAATCCCGGGCTGGCATCGGCCGGCACCGGTGATGTTCTGGCTGGAGCAGTCGCCGGGCTTCTGGCACAGGGACTGAATGTTTTCGATGCCGCCAGCCTGGGTGTCTGGTTGCATGCCAGGGCGGGTGAAATTGTAAAAGCAGAGCTGGGTGATGCCGGTATGATTGCCAGCGACCTGCTGCCGGTACTGCCGAAAACAATAAAGGAATTAAAAGAAAAATAAGAGAGAAAAAACACTATGTTATTAGCTGTTGATATCGGCAATACCGAAACTACCCTGGGAGTTTTTGAAGGTGAAAAACTCAAGGCTACCTGGCATATAGCAACCGTTATCAGCCGCACTGCCGATGAAATTGCCCCCTTGCTGGTTAGCCTGCTTGGTAATAAAGGTCTGCAATCATCTGATATCAGGGAAGTTTCGTTTTGCAGCGTTGTGCCGCCACTAACAGCCACCTTTGAAGAAGTATTTCGGCGTTACTTCGGAATCTCACCGATGGTGGTGGCTTCAGGGATTAAAACCGGGGTGCGGATATGTATGGACAATCCGAGAGAGGTTGGCGCAGACCGTATCGTGAACGCCGCCGCCGCTCACAATCTTTATGGTGGTCCGGTAATTATTGTTGACCTGGGGACAACCACTACCTTTGATACGGTATCGGAGAGTGGCGATTATATGGGAGGAGCTATAGCTCCGGGTATAGTTACCGCCACCGAAGCTATGTTCCAGAAAGCGGCAATGCTGCCCAGTGTGGAGCTGATGCGCCCCGATCGTGCCATCGGCACCAATACCATTGACGCCATGAAGTCGGGCATTGTATTTGGCTATGTCGGGCTTGTTGAAGGAATGGTAGCTCGTATCCAGGGGGAGCTGGGAACAAAAACAAAAGTGATAGCCACCGGTGGCCATGCTCATCTGATAGCCGGGGAAACGAAGGTTATTGACGAGGTAAGTCCTGATTTAACGCTCATCGGGCTGAAACTCATCTACTGGATGAACAACTCCTGACCTTGCAGACGATAATCATTTAAGGGTAGACTTAAGGGCACAATCCTCCGGGAAAATCTCCCTGTTTTTATGGAGACGATGTTGACTAAAGGAAAGACAGTAGTACTCGGTATAACAGGCAGTATTGCCGCCTATAAAGCGGCTGATATTGCCAGTAAACTGACTCAGTCCGGGATTAAGGTTGAGGTTGTTATGACCGAACCTGCCACCAGGTTTATCTCGCCGCTTACCCTGCGCAGTATTACGGGAAGGCCGGTAGTAACCAGTATGTGGGAGTTATCCTCCGAGTTCAGTATTGAGCATGTGGCATTGGCGGAGGCGGCAGACATTGTTGTTATCGCCCCGGCGACGGCCAGTGTTATCGCCCACCTGGCAGCCGGTATGGCTGACGATATGCTCACCTGTACCGTGCTGGCGACAAAGGCACCGGTTATTATAGCCCCGGCAATGAATGACAACATGCTTAACAATCCAGTTACACAGGAGAATATAGAGAAGCTGAAGGCAAGGGGTTTTATTTTTATTGAGCCCGGCTATGGCCACTTGGCTTCGGGAAAGACTGGAAAAGGCCGCCTGGCTGAAATAGATAAGATACTGGGCACAATCAGGCTGGTGCTTGCCAGGAGCGGTGATATGGCGGGCAAGAAAATAGTTATTACCGCCGGCGGCACACGGGAGCCGATTGATCCGGTGCGCTATATCGGCAACCGCTCATCGGGTAAGATGGGCTATGCCCTTGCCGAAGCCGCCAGGGACAGGGGGGCTGAAGTTATGCTGATTACCGCTGCCACCTGTCTGCCGGAGACGACCGGTATGCAGGTGATTGATGTTGCTACCGCAGCCGAGATGAAAAAAGCGGTAACCGATGCCGTGAAAAACGCCGATGCACTGATTATGGCGGCGGCGGTGGCTGACTACCAGCCTAAAAATGCCGCCGCAAGTAAGATTAAGAAAGATAATACTGGGCTAACCCTTGAACTGGTAAAAACACCGGATGTACTGGCGGAGGTTAAAGGCGACTTCGTTAAAGTCGGCTTTGCCGCAGAGACTGAAGATTTAGTTAACAATGCCAGAAAAAAGCTCAAGCAAAAAGACCTTGACCTTATCGTGGCCAATGATATTACCGATAAAGACAGCGGCTTCGGCACCGACACCAACAAGGTAACCATAATAGATAAAAGCGGCAAGATTGAAGAACTACCCTTGATGAGTAAAAGAGAGGTGGCTGATAAGATACTGGACAGGGTGGTGGAGCTACTCAAAAGAGGATAATAATGGCTAAAAGTAAGTTATGGCTCTTTTTATTGATTGCTGGGGCACTTTTAGTGGTATTTATTGGTGGCTGCACCGGACAGTCGACTACGGATGGGCCTACCCCGCCAACGGAACCGGTAACGCCCGGGTATATCCGGGTTTATGACTATATACTTGGCTATGGGTTTGAGTATCCTGAGGATTGGGAAAGTCAGGTCATAGAAGTCGTAGATGGAGAAGACACTGAAAGCGTTGTAATGTTTACCAAGCCAGGGACACCAACAACCCTTATCGTCACGGTTAAATTAAGTAATTTAAGTTTAGAAGAAATCAAGGAGGAATTTAGGGAAGGACTTAAAGGGCTTGGCGGGACTATCTTAGAAGAGAGAGAAATCGTAGTAAACGACAGAGAGGGATACGAGGTGATTTACAAACCAATTCCCGTTGTGAAAATAAGGCAAGTTATATTTATCGCCAATGGCAGGAGCTATATGCTAGTATGTTCTACGACACCGGTTCTGTATGATGAAAATAGTGAACAGAAATGCTGTATTAATCATCACTATAATGGTTTCCTTTACCGTCCCTTCTCAATCGCTTTTTGAATAATCTGATCTGCCTGGCGCTTGACCTCAGAAATTATTAACACAATCCTAATTCTTTCAATTTATCATTTGCTGGCAAACCTGTTTTTTTGTCCCATCCTCTAAACTGGTAATATTCATCAAGCATCATTTTAATATCAGGGACGTTACCCTTCGCACCACCATCTGGTAGCGGTTCAAGTAATAAACTAGGTAGCTTATCATCTCTCGGTGTAAGTCCAAAGCCTAGGTTTATCAATCGCTTTAAATTGAAAATCCGTTCACCACTAGTGAGTAACTCCTGGGGAGGAAACTGCCAGCCCGTGGCTGCGTTTACTAACTTGGTGACCAGATTGGCCGAATAATTAGCAAACTTACATATGATTAAGGAATCATATATGCTTCGCCAATCCTGATGTCGTGCCACTGCCTGAACCTTCTCCCTACTGGATTCTGCCCAGTTCTCTCTGGGTGAGGCCATGATTCCGACCTCAGGAACTTCTTGACCTATTTCAGCGAAAAAGAAATCACTTTCCAAGTGACACCCTCCCCGAGGTGCAGTAGCATAGGTAACTGCCATACCAGAAAAAGCCCTAGGATCATGCATAGCAACTTCCAGTCCCTTTACTTGGACGGCACTATCTTCGACTGCATAACGCTTGGCCAGTGAAAGTGAGCCGTCGGCCAAGATATCACCAAAGCCGTCTCTATGGGCCATTTTTTCAACCAGCTTAATAACCGTATCTATATCTCCCCATTTGAGTTCCAGGCCATCGGTTTCGGATAGCTTGAGTATACCCTTCTCAAAGAGATAGGTGGCAAAAGCAATGGTAGCTCCAGTACTGATGGTATCCATTCCGTAGAGATTACATAAATGCCCGGCGTAGGCTATGCCAGGAAGGTCATTTATTAGGAGCAAAGTCCCTAGGGCGGAGATTGTTTCATACTCCGGTCCATCTGCCTTAGGCACATCATATTTCTCCAGCCTAGTCTTTCTACCACAGGCAATAGGGCACCGATAACAACCAACAGTATCAGTGAGAATGGTCTCCGACATAGCTGCACCAGTTAATTTGGAAACATCAAATTCACCTTGAGTGTAGTAGCGGGTAGGGATGTCGCCATACATCATGCCAATATCCATATAAAAGGCAGTACCGCCGAGACGAAACATCTCAGCAGATATATCTTCTTTGAGAAAGTCATGAGCTTCACGTACAGCTGTATTAAAAACTGTTTCATTGGCTAACTTTGGCGTGCCATCACCACAAACAGCTATGGCTTTTAGCCTCTTGCTACCCATTACCGCTCCCAGTCCAGTTCGAGCAGCTGCCCTACCCTGGTCGTTTACTATGGCGGCAATCCTGGACTGGTTCTCACCGGCAATGCCGATACAGGCAACACTGGCCTTCGGTCTTGCTATTTCGGTTTTTATCGTTTGCTGTGTCTGGTAGCAGTCCAGTCCCCAGATGTACGATGCATCCTTAAGCCTGGATTGACCATTAACGATCTCTAGGTATACCGGTTTTGATGAGCAACCGGTAATAATGATACCATCATATCCAGAGAATTTTAGCTTCGGGCCAAAGTCACCTCCGGAATTGGCCTCGCCCCATAAGCCGGTAAGGGGAGAACGAGCACAGACAGTAAAACGGCCACAACAGGGTGCCTTAGTACCGGTTAAAGGTCCGGTCATGAAAATAAGCGGGTTATCAGCACCAA
>DAOWJL010000083.1 GCA_030640385.1 Dehalococcoidia bacterium
ATCGAAATCCAGGTAGAAATTGTAGTCCCAGGGTTTCTGTCTGGTTGGCCTGGACTCCAGTTTGGTCATGTTTATCCTGTTTATTGCCAGTTGTTTAAGGAATTCAAACAGAGCCCCCGGCTTGTGTTTCACGGCAAAGACGACGGATGTTTTGTCATTACCCGAAGGTGGTGCATCCTCTTTGGCCAGAACGAAGAAGCGGGTGAAGTTGTTCGGGTTATCCTCTATGCCGCAGGTTATAATATCCATATTATAGATTTCGGCGGCTCTGGGGCTGGCGATGGCGGCACCGTCGGTTATCATTTTTTCCTTTATAAGCTTAACGCTACCGGCGGTATCGTAGGTGGGTATAAGCTCGCAGTTCAGGTGCTTTATGAAGGCCTGGCACTGTCCCAGCGCCTGGGGGTGAGAGTAAATCCTTTTGATTGAACTCAGGGTTGCCCCCGGGTTGGCTATCAGGCAGTGAGAGATCCGGAGCTCTATTTCACCACAGACCTTGAGGCTGGAATCCAGCAACAGATCATAGCTTCTGCTGATGCTGCCCTCAAGCGAATTCTCAACCGGAGTAATGCCGAACTGGGATTCATCCTGCTCAACAGACCTGAAGACGCCCTCCATGCCCTCAAAGGGTTTTACCTGAATACCGGCGCCGAAGTAGTTTATCGCCGCCTCTTCGCTATAAGCCCCCAGTTCACCTTGAAAGGCGACGATTGCTCCCTGGATGCTTTTGGATGTACTGAATATCTTGCGGTAGATGCCTTCTATATCAGCCTCGTTTATCCCCTTTTTCTGGGCAATTTCCCTGATATGCTCCAGGATTACATTTTCCCTTTGCTTATCCTCTATCTGCTGTCCCTGTCTCCTTTTCAAACTGCCAATCTGCTCGGCGAGGCTTAGCCTTTCGGCTATAAGCCGCACAATATCGGTATCAGCTTCGTCTATCTTTTTTCTCAGTTCTTCGATTTTCATCTTATCACCCTCGGTATCAACCCGGCTTTCAAAGCGAAGTCGCAGAGAATTACCGCTATCATTGATTCTACGACGACTGTCGCCCGGGGAACAATGCAGACATCGTGCCTTCCTTTTAATTCCAGCTTAGCGCCGGTCATTTCCTTTATGTTCACCGTCTGCTGGCTCTTTGCTATCGATGCCGTCGGTTTTATGGCTACCCTGACTATAAGTGGCATACCGTTGCTTATACCACCAAGTATGCCGCCAGCGTTGTTGCTGCTGGTTACCAGCTTATCATTTTCTATTACAAACGGGTCGTTGTTTTCGGAACCCTTTTCACGGGCTGCCCGAAAACCGGAACCAAACTCCACTCCCTTTACCGCCGGAATGGCAAACAGGGCTTTGGCAAGCTCTGCGTCAAGGGCATCGAAGACAGGCTCGCCCAGCCCGACCGGCAGCCCGAGTGCGATACCCTCTATAATACCACCCAGGCTATCACCCTGCTTTCCGGCTTCTTCAATAGCGGCTGTCATTTTGCGGGCAGCCTCAGCATCGGCACAGCGAAGTGGATTATTGGTTATATTCTGCCTTATTTCATTAAAGTCCTTATGCCGGGCAGCTATACCACCTATCTCGACGGTATGTGCCATAACCTCAATTTTAACCAGCTTAAGCAGCTTGCGGGCAATAGCTCCAGCCATAACAAAGCCGGCGGTGATTCTGCCGGAAAACCTGCCGCCGCCGCGGTAGTCGCCGAAGCCCCCGTACTTAATGTATGAGGTATAATCGGCATGCCCCGGCCTTGGCAGGAACCTGCCTTTTTCATATTCACTGGAATCTATATCCTTATTCCATATTGCCAGACAGATAGGCGCACCGGTAGTATGGCCGTTGAAGATACCGGCAAGGACTTCGGCTTTATCCTCTTCCTTTCTGGCTGTAGAGGCCGGGCTCTCACCTGGCTTGCGCTTATCCAGCTCTTTCTGAATGTCCTGCCGGGTTACAGGTAATCCTGCCGGACAGCCATCTATGATAATACCAATAAGTTTTCCGTGGCTCTCGCCGAAGCTGGTTATGGTAAATAACTTACCCAAACTATTTGACATCGAGTTCCACCTTTCCGCCCAGTTTTTCAAATGTCTGCCAGAAATGCGGGTATGTTTTGGCGACGCATTCGGCTCCCTCTATCGTTGTTTCAGCGGTTACCGCACCGAGTATGCTGAATGCCATAGCTATCCTGTGGTCGCCGAAGCTGTTTATGGCTGCACCGATGGGTTTTGCGCCGGTGATTATAAACCCGTCTTCTTCTTCGGTAACGGGGACATCCATTCTTTCCAGCCCTTCTCTCAAAGCAAGCACCCGGTTTGATTCCTTGAGCCTCGCCCGGCTGATGCCGTAAAACCGGCTTTTACCATCTGCAACCGCCGCCAGCATAGCCAGCGTCGGCAGCAGGTCGATGCAATCGGTCAAATCAGCCGTTATCGCTTTTAATCTTGATTTTCTCACTGTAACCGAGTTTTTGTTTATTATAACTTCAGTTCCCATTTCTTGCAGTAAGTTTAGCATTATTCGGTCTCCCTGAAAACTCTGACGGTTGAGGCTGGTTACCTCCACCTGCCCCGAAATAGCCCCTAATGCCAGCAGATACGATGCCGAAGACCAGTCGCCCTCAACCTGATAGACGGCTGGTTTATAGTCCTGCCTGGACGCTTCAAACTGCAAAAGGTCATCCGAAGCTTCTATTGAAATGCCGAATTTCTTCAGGCAGTCCAGCGTCATTTCAAGGTATGGCTTTGAACCGGGCGGGGTTGTCAACCGAATGGTTATACCTGCCTCGGCCAGGGGAGCTATAAGCAGCAGGGCGGTAATAAACTGGGAGCTGATATCCCCCGGTAATCGTACAGTGCCACCCTGTAACCGACCACCATCAACTATTACCGTTTTATCCTCAAGCCGGCATTTTACCCCCAGTTGTGCCAGGGCTGAAAGCAACGGCTCTATAGGTCTGCTGGCAAGGGAGGGTCCCGGAGCGAGGCGGCATCTGCCTGGAACGAGTGACGAAATGGCAGTCATAAATCTGAAAGTGGCGGCTGAATCCCGGCAGAAAAGGTCCCCTTCTGGTTTATGCAGATGGCCACCCCGAACCTGCCACCAGCCCTTCTTTTTACGAACGTCAGCACCTACCTGTCCCAGAACTTCAGCCGCAGCCCCGGTATCATCCGATATCAGGGGATTTAATATACGGCTCTCTCCGTTAGCCAGTGCAGCGCACATCAGGCTGCGGATGGTATAACTCTTGGAAGGCGGGGCGGCTGCCCTGCCGTTTATTTCGCTGCTGTTAATCAAAGCCTTCATATTCTTCTAACCTGGCGATAATAGTTTCGGCGGTGGCGGCGATATCCAGACCTGAGGTATCTATACTGATATCGGCGGCTCTTTCATAGAAAGGCTGCCTGAACTCCAGCATTTCCCTGCTGGTCAGTGCTTTGTCGCCTTTCGCCAGCAGTGGCCTTGCCGTGTTATCGGCACCAACCCTCTGCTGGATTACCTCAGGTGAAGCTGTCAGGTAGACGATCACCGCTCTCTCTTTGAGGCGGTCAATATTTATTTTATTGAGCACTATGCCGCCGCCACAGGCGATAACCTGATTATTACCTTCGGCAACTTCCCTGGTTATTTCAATTTCAAGCTCACGGAAGGCAATCTCCCCGTCCTGGCGGAAGATATCGGGGATGGATTTGCCTGCTTTAAGTTCAATCAGGCTGTCAAGCTCTACCAGCTCTTTAGCGAGCTTATCAGCCAGTATCTTTGCCACCGCCGTCTTGCCGGCTCCCATAAAACCTATCAGGGCTATATTAGTCTTCATACTCTTTTAATGCCTTTATTGCCTCCGCCTTCATTATATACATAGGGGCTTTGGCCCCCGTCCACAGCTCAAAGGCTAAAGCACCCTGCCAGACAAGCATTTCAATACCACTGATTGTTTCAGCGCCAGCCGCCTCGGCTTCAGTCAGCAGCCTGGTCTTCAGCGGGTTATAGACAACATCAAAAACAATTAATCCAGGATTGAGCAACCCTGCCGGTAGCGGCGACCGGTTTGTGTTGGGGCTCATGCCGACGCTGGTGGCGTTAACCAGTATATCGGCTGCTTTCAGGGCTGACGATATATTATCATCGTTTAATTCCAATGCCCTGACCTCTCTTGCCGAAAATC
>DAOWJL010000049.1 GCA_030640385.1 Dehalococcoidia bacterium
AAAGACCATAAACATTGACGCCGCTAGCCTTGAGCCAATGGTTTCAAGGCCACACACCGTGGATAACACGGTTCTGGCAAGAGAGCTTAAGGGGACAAAGATTCAGCAGGTGTTTATTGGCACCTGCACAAATGGTCGTTTGCAGGACCTGGCGGTGGCGGCATCTATCTTAAAGGGGAAAAAGCATCATCCTGAAACCAGGCTGATAATCACTCCGGCTTCAAGGGAGGTTTTGCTTCAGGCTATTAAAGCCGGTTATATACAGACATTTATTGAGGCTGGAGCAGCCATTCTGTCCCCCGGCTGTGGTGCCTGCCTCGGACTTCACCAGGGGGTGCTTGGCAGCGGTGAAGCCTGTCTTTCAACAGCCAACCGAAACTTCAAGGGGCGGATGGGCAGCCCCGATGCCTTTATATATCTGGGCAGCCCGGCTACGGCGGCGGCTACCGCTATCAACGGGGAAATCACCGACCCCAGGGAGGTATTGTAGATGCTTAGGGGAATGGCTTTCAAGTTTGGCGATAGTATCTCCACCGACCATATCGTGCCGGGCAGGCTGGCTCACCTGAGGAGCAATCTGCCGGAGCTGGCAAAGCATGTCCTCGAGGATGCCGACCCAACCTTTGCTTCCAGGGTAAAGAAAGGCGATTTTATAGTCGGCGGCAGCAATTTCGGTCTGGGCTCCAGCCGCGAGCACGCCCCGCTGGTTATCAAGATGGCCGGGGTAAGTGCTATACTGGCAAAGTCGGTGGCACGCATATTCTTCCGGAATGCCATTAACCTGGGGCTGCCGGTGCTTGTCTGCGATACGGATAAAATAAATGACGGTGATGAGCTTGAGGTAGACCTTGAGCAGGGCATTATTAAAGATAATACAAATGGCAGTGAGCTTACCTTCAAGAAAATACCAAAAGCTATGCTCAGTATCCTGGACGAAGGCGGTCTTATCCCGTATATTAAGAAGCATGGCGACTTTAAGCTATAGTTGCGTTTCAAGGAGGATTATATTTGGAAACCCATAACATTACGCTGATACCCGGCGATGGTGTCGGTCCCGAAATAACCGAGGCCACCAGGAGGGTTCTGGAAGCCACCGGGGTCAGCTTTGACTGGGATGTGGTCTATGCCGGTGCCGATGTACGGGAAGAGTACGGCACCCCGCTCCCCGATCATGTCCTTGACTCCATAAGAAAAAACAAAGTAGCTATTAAAGGTCCGGTTACCACACCGGTCGCTTCCGGGTTCAGGAGTGTTAATGTCGCCATGCGCCAGCAGCTTGAGCTTTATGCCTGTATAAGGCCGTGCAAGAGCTACCCCGGGGCGCCGACACTATACGACGATATTGACATTGTGGTCGTCAGGGAGAACACGGAAGGCCTGTATGCCGGTATTGAGTTTGAGAAGGGGACTCCCCAGGCGAAAAGACTGATTAAACTACTGGCGGAGACACAAGGTGCCGTGGTTAGAAACGACTCCGGTATCAGTATAAAGCCTATCTCGGAGATGGGCAGCCGCCGCATTGTCTGCTTTGCCTTTGAATATGCCCGCTCCAACCGCAGAGAAAAAGTAACCGCCGTCCATAAAGCCAATATTATGAAGTTCTCGGATGGACTGTTTCTGGCAGTCGCCCGGCAGGTAGCCAGGGAATATCCTGATATAGAGTTTGAGGATAGAATTGTAGATAATATGTCAATGCAGCTGGTGAAAAAGCCGCAGCAATTTGATGTTATCGTGGCACCCAATCTCTACGGCGATATTATCTCTGACCTGTGTGCCGGGCTGGTCGGCGGGCTGGGGCTGGCTCCGGGGGCAAATATCGGTGACGATTTCGCCATCTTTGAGCCGACACACGGCAGCGCCCCCAAATATAAGGGGCAGAACAAGGTTAATCCGATGGCTATGATGCTCTCCGGGGTGATGCTGCTGCTCCATATCGGCGAGAAAGAGAAAGCCAACCGGCTGGAGAAGGCGATAGCTGCCGTTATCGCCGAAGGTAAAAATGTCACCTATGACCTGAAGCCTGAAGCGGAACGAGATCAGGCAGTGGGTACCTCTCAGGTAGCCGATGCCGTCATTGAAAAGCTGAAGGAGTAAAGCCATGGCTTACAAGGTTAGCGTTATCGGTGCCGGCAATGTCGGCGCCAGCCTGGCTCAACGCCTGGTGGAAAGGGATTATGCCGATATCGTCATGCTGGACATTGTTAAAGGCTTACCGCAGGGTAAAGCCTTGGATATGCTTGAGTCGGCGCCCATTTTGGGTTTTAGCTCCGGTATCATCGGCACTAACGATTATCAGGATACGGCTAAATCGGATGTGGTTGTCGTTACCTCCGGTGCCAGCCGT
>DAOWJL010000025.1 GCA_030640385.1 Dehalococcoidia bacterium
GGGCTGGCTGGTTTCATCGGTATGAGCATCGCCATAAGGGTCAATTCCAGGACCGCCACCGCCACCCAGAAAAGCCTTAATCACGGATTACGGGTTTCTTTCCGCGGTGGTGCGGTGATGGGATTATGCGTCGTCAGTATCGGTATACTCGGGTTGAGTATTTTATATTTTGCTTTCGGTGAAAACGCCAATTTCCTCACCATTATCCCCGGTTTCGGCTTCGGTGCCTCTTCGGTAGCCATATTCGCCCGGGTAGGTGGCGGTATCTTTACAAAGGCGGCTGATACCGGTGCCGACATAGTGGGTAAGGTTGAAAAGGGAATCCCGGAGGACGACCCGCGTAACGCCGCCGTTATCGCCGATTTCGTCGGCGATAACGTGGGTGATGTCGCCGGTATGGGTGCCGACCTGTTTGAGTCTTATGTCGATTCAATTATCGCCACCATGACTTTGGGTATGATTGCCGCCATCGCCGCTAAAAATCATATGGGCATACTCTTGGTGCCGGATGAGGCTGCCGCCTGGTTCCTGCCAATACTGGTAGCCGCCGGCGGTATCCTGGCTTCAATAATCGGCATCTTTATGGTTCGGGTAGGTAAAAAGCTTAAAATGGAAGCACTCCTAAACGCCCTGCGCCGTGGTACTTTCTCGGCGTCAATCCTGACGGCGGGCTTTTCTTTGCTGGCTGTCTATTTCCTGGATGCCAGTATCAGTATATTCTGGGCGATACTTGTCGGGCTGGTTGCCGGTGTCCTTATCGGAGAGAGCACCAATTACTTCACCTCATACAGCTATAAGCCAACCCTGCGCATCGCTGAAGCATCACAGACCGGGGCTGGCACTAACATCGTCAGCGGTTTTGCCAACGGGCTGATGAGCACCCTGCCACCGGTTATCCTGATAGCCATCGCCATCATTGTGGCTCACCACTTCGCCGATGTCTATGGCGTGGCTATAGCCGGCGTCGGCATGCTGGCTACGCTGGGTATCCAGGATGCCACCGACGCCTACGGACCGGTAGCCGATAATGCCGGCGGTATCGTCGAGATGGCCGGGTTGCCGCCGGAGATAAGGCAGCGAACCGACGCCCTGGATTCACTGGGCAACACCACCGCCGCCACCGGCAAGGGTTTTGCCATCGGCGCCGCCGGGCTGACCTCATTGGCATTATTGCTTTCCTACGTCAATGCGGTAGGAATTGAAATGGCTGAAATCAGCCTGCTTGACCCGCGTGTCATTGCCGGGCTTTTCCTGGGGGCGCTGCTGCCGGCTGTTTTCTGCGCCCTGACGCTGAATGCCGTAGGTAAGACAAGCTTTTCTATTGTAAATGAAGTTCGCCGCCAGTTCCGCGAAATAAAAGGCCTGATGGAGGGCACTGCCAAGCCGGATTACGCCCGCTGCGTGGACATCTGCACCAAAGACTCCATAAAGCAGATGGTCGTCCCGGGAATTATCACCATAGCATCACCGGTAGTTATCGGTCTCGTCCTGGGACCGCTGGCTCTCGCCGGTTTCCTGGTTGGAGCTATCATTACCGGCTTTATACTGGCGATAACCTTCTCCAATGCCGGTGGTTCCTGGGACAATGCCAAGAAATGGATAGAGACCGGCGCTTACGGCGGCAAGGGTTCTGAAGCTCACAAGGCGGCTGTCGTCGGCGATACGGTAGGTGACCCGATGAAGGATACTTCGGGGCCGTCACTAAACATCATGATAAAGCTGATATCAATAATAGCGCTGGTTATAGCCCCGGTGCTGATTGATTTTAACGGGCTTTTATAAGGATTAAACAAGAAATGGATTGCCCCGGCGCTCGGCTCCGATGCTGGTACCCGGACCGTGCCCGGGGTAGACCTTTATATCGTCACCAAGTACCAGCAACCTGCTGTTGATGCTTTTTATCAATTGTTCGTGGTTGCCGCCGGAGCCGGGCAGGTCAGAACGACCGATACCAAAGTTGAACAGGGTATCGCCGCTGAACAACACCCCATCGCCGATAAGGCAAATGCTGCCCCGTGAGTGTCCCGGCGTATGAATCACCGTTAATTCAAGACCGCTAACGGATACAACATCACCATCATTGAGCAGCCTGTCCGGGGGAGGCGGGGATTTAAAACCGGCACCCATAAAGACACCCAGCAGTTTCTGTTTTAGCGTGCCGACATCATCGGTGTGAATGGCAATCCGGGCACCGGTTTCTTCCTTGACCTCTTTTAAGGCGGCGGTATGGTCTGAATGCCCGTGAGTCAGGGCTATAATTTTTATATCTAAACCCGAATCCCTTACCTCTTTCATAATCCGCCCTGCCTCATCACCGGGGTCGATTATAATCCCTTCCCGGCTGATTTCAGAGCCAATTATGTAACAATTGGCGGCAAAGGGACCGACCTCCAGCCTTTTCAATATCACTACTTCCTCCTGTAAACTTATATAATGATAGAGAGGTGACAGTTTTTTATTCTACCACATCAGGCAAAGCCGGTAATAATGCAAGCATTCCCCGCTGCTATATTTTGACATCCAGACCCAAAGCTGATAACTTTTATATGCTCATGACGACTTTAAAAAGAAGCCCGGATGATAAAAAGGAGACAGTAGGACTAACCTTCCGCTGGAAATATATAATACTGCCGCTGGGAATCATGCTATTGATGGCGGCGCTGACCGCTATTTTCTATCCCCAGCTGACCGATGAAGTAGCCTACCGTTTCAATCTGAATGGCTCACCTGAAAGCTGGCTGGGCCGCGAGGTTCTTATTCCGCTTACACTGCTGCCGCAATTCATACTTCTTATAATAGCCATCTTCATATCCTGGGGAATAACCAGGGTCGGCCGTTCCATAGGAGAAATAGCCAGCACTTTGAAACCGGAGGGACTCTTAATGATGATGGGTAATCTAGTTGCCCTGCCCCAGATTATATTTGGCTTTGTAATGCTTGATGTTTTCATATACAATATACGCGGTAATCACCTTATGTCCATATGGCTTTTTGCCCTGATTATAATGATTATAGGCGGCATTATTCTTGCCATATTTTTCATCCAGGCATTCAAGCGTACCCGCATAAACTTATAGTATTGTTTAATATAAACCTGTATAAAGACTAAGGAGTGGAGACCTGTCTGAAATGAATAAAGCCAGTATGGAAAAGATTGTTTCTCTCTGCCGCCGGCGTGGTTTTATTTTTCCCAGCAGTGAAATATACGGTGGTCTATCAAGCTGCTGGGACTATGGTCCTCTGGGTGTAGAGCTTAAAAACAATGTAAAAAAGGCCTGGTGGCAGGCGATAGTCCAGCAAAGGGACGACATCGTAGGCCTGGATACAAGCATTTTTATGCACCCGCAGGTATGGGAAGCCAGCGGACACCTGAAAGGTTTTTCCGACCCGCTGGTAGAATGTAAAAGCTGTCACCTGAGATGGCGCACCGATGAGTTCGAGGGTAATGTATGCCCGTCCTGCGGCGGCGAGCTTACCGAGCCACGCCAGTTTAACCTGATGTTCAAGACTTTTATGGGACCCATAGAGGATGAAGCCGGCATAGTCTACCTGCGTCCGGAAACAGCCCAGGGTATATTCGTCAACTTCCAGAACGTGGTCAATACCACCAGAAAGAAGCTGCCCTTTGGCATCGCCCAGATAGGTAAATCCTTCCGCAATGAAATTACCACCGGCAACTTCATCTTCCGCAGCCGCGAATTCGAGCAGATGGAAATAGAATATTTCGTTAAACCGGGGACGGATAAAGAGTGGTTTGACTACTGGCTGAAGGAGCGCTTCAACTGGTACATTGGACTGGGAATTAAAGAGGAAAACCTACGGTTACGCAGGCATGACAGTGGAGAGCTTGCCCACTATGCCAGAGAGTGCTATGACATTGACTACCAGTTCCCGATGGGCTTATCCGAGCTGGAGGGTGTTGCCAACCGCGGCGATTTTGACCTTGTACAGCATAGCAAATTCAGTGGGAAAAGCCTCACCTATCTTGATGAGGATAGCAAAGAGCACATTGTACCCTACATTATTGAACCGTCAGCCGGAGTGGACCGCTCTGTACTGGCTTTCCTGTGCGACGCCTATGATGAAGAACCGGATAAAGACGAAATACGGGTGGTGCTTCACCTGCGCCCGGCACTGGCACCCCATAAAGCCGCCGTACTACCCCTGAGCCGAAAAGAACCTCTGGCTAAGGTAGCAAAAGAAATATACGCCGACATTCGCCAGTGCTGGATGGCAGGCTATGATGACACCCAGAGCATCGGCCGCCGCTACCGACGCCAGGATGAGATAGGCACCCCATACTGTATAACCGTTGACTTTCAATCACTGGAGGATAAGCAGGTTACCATCCGGGAACGCGATAGCATGAAGCAGATACGGATTCCCATCAGCGAGCTTAACAATACACTTGCCGCCAAGCTAAACGGCGAACCCTTCGAGGTTCTGCCTCCCGGTGGCAGCCACTGGCTGGGATTCTAACTATTTTTTAAAGGTGGCGGTTAGGCAGTAATTAAGAAAAATATAAACTGTTCTACTAGCAAAGATGCTAGAACTTATACCAAACCTAGTAGAAGGGGAGTTTAAGAGGGACTTCGCCCCTCTTTTTACCCATTCCCCCTTCCCATTATTAAGGGGAAGGGGGATACAGGGGGATGGGGTTGATAAGAAGTAATATTTGTTTCTGTTATCTATTCCCACCCACCGCCCTTATGGATGGGGTTAAAATATGAAAATTATCCACTTTGCAGACTTCCACCTGGGGGTGGAAAACTACGGGCGTATCGACCCGGCAAGCGGGATGTCTTCCCGTTTCCTTGACTTCCTTTCATCCTTTGACAAACTGGTGGACTATGCCCTTGAAAACAGGGTTGACCTCGTCCTTTTCTGCGGCGATGCCTATAAGAGCCGCGACCCCAGCCAGACCCAGCAGCGGGAGTTCGCCAGGCGTATAAAGCGACTTTCAGAAGGCGAGGTAGCCGTCTTCCTCCTCGTCGGCAATCATGACCTGCCCAACGCCATCGGGCGAGCCACCACCACCGAAATCTTTAATACGCTGGCCGTGGAAAACGTCTATGTCGCTAACCGCCCCGACGTATATAAAGTTAAGACTCCGGGCGGCGGCATTATTCAAATCGTGGCCCTCCCCTGGTTAAGACGCAGCATCCTTTTAACCAAGGAAGATTCGAAAAACCTGGACTTCGACGAGCTTAACAGAAAGATGCAGCAGAAATTAACCAGTATTATCAGAAACATGGCTAAAAAGCTTGACCCCTGTCTGCCTTCAATGCTGGCTGCCCATGTCTGGGTCTCCGGCTCCCGCATCGGCTCGGAGGAGTCAATGACCATCGGGCAGGAACACGTATTGCTGCCGAGCAATGTCGCCAACCCGGCTTTTGACTATATCGCCCTGGGGCATATTCACCGGCACCAGGTCCTTTCAGACAAACCGCCACTGGTATATGCCGGCAGCCTGGAGCGGCTGGACTTCGGTGATGAAAATGACGACAAAGGATTTTATCTTGTAGATATCAAGGCTGACAAAAAAACTGGTAAAAGGCAGGTCTCATACAAGTTTCAACCCTTAAACGGCCGCCGCTTTATAACCATAAATGCCAATATCGAGCCTCAGGACGCAGAGCCGACAGCCACAATCATCAAAGAAATTTCCCGGTATGATATCGCCGATGCTATTGTCCGCCTCCAGATCAGCCTTTCCCAGGAAAGCGAGGGGCAGATTTTGGACGGTGATATAAGAAACGCACTTAAAGATGCCCACTATTACGCCATTACCAAAGATA
>DAOWJL010000072.1 GCA_030640385.1 Dehalococcoidia bacterium
CGCATTGGATGATCATTGCTCATCCCAAAGCGCTTGAGTATTTGGAAGTGAGATTGACATTTCTTTACGCATTCTCGCTACTTTGTGAGATAGGTTTGGCTTGGTTGTCCCTTTGCCCCAGATATCTATACATATAAATTAGCCTGTATATAACCACGAGGTTGGTAATAGCGGCTATAGTGATAAGGCAGAAATAAGCTTGCCCGATAACTGCCCCAAGCATTATTAAAAAAAGCCTTATGTCACGTGAGGCGAGGGATTTGAGTCCCTTATCGAAGAGGTGCCGATGATTCGGGCTAACACGAGCCCTGGTGTAGCTAATACAGATGGTGCCGGCAATAGCTAGAAAGCCGGCGATCCAGATTCCGGGATAACTCTCATGAGATAAAGACCACAGGGTAAGGCCCAGCACTATCAGGATATCGGCATACCGGTCAAGCACAGAGTCCAGAAAACCACCAAATTCCGAGGTCATACCCTTGAGCCGGGCTAGGCTGCCATCTATACCATCAACGATAGATGACAACTGAGCTAAGAGCCCCCCTATTATATTCTGGCCGAGAATGAAACTGAGAAAAGACATTAGTGCGATGCAAAACGCTGCCCAGGTCATCTGATTGGGTGTTACTTTTGTCCTTGCTAATAGCCGTGCCATCGGCTCTGACATTTTCCTATTTATGTGTCTGGAAACGTAGCCATTGTATATAGTCTCCACCCTTGACTTTTACCTCCTTGCCAGCTCCAAATCCTCTTTAGTATCTACATCGATCCAAGAGGAGCCGCTAACATTGCAGGTATCAAAGTTATGCCCTTGGCTGATCAGAAATCGAATGACGTCACTGACTTCAACGTTGATGCCACAGTATTGAGCAAGCTCGTCTATAGCCTTGAAGAAATTCTCAGTAAGGAGGAAGATCCCTGTGTCAATAGCATCCCAGAAAACAAGTTCTTTGCCAATGTCCTTAATACAACCAGCACCATCAACAATAACCTTTGTTGCCTCGGCCAGTTGATGGTGCTGAGACGGCGTGTAATCAATGCAGAGTGTTTCATTGAGAACCTGTCTATCCAAAAGACGCTTGACCATCTTTCGCTCAACCAGGTGGTCTCCCATACAGAGAACAACTGGCTCTCCTTGAGCCCACTCTCTAGCCATAAATACTGAAATAGCGTTACCACCAAGATAATCGGAGTTATAGATATATTTCAGCCTCACACCAAAATCGCTACCATTGCCTACCAAATCTATTATCTTGTCTCCTAAGTAGCCAACTACAATCGCTATGTCACTGATGCCGGCGGCAACCAATGCCTCAATAGGGTATCTTATTAACGGTACGTCATTTACGGACAACAGAACTTTAGGGTAGGCAATAGTCAGGATTCCTAAGCGATCACCATCACCAGCAGCCAGGATAATGCCTTTATGGATTCTTTTTTTGAGCAAGATACAACCTCGCCTCCTGCTGAATAAAGATGCCGAAGTGCTCGTACTGAAGTTAAGAAGTAACTACTTGCGATACTTGATATGCCTTGTCAGGTGCGGGCGACTAACACTATATTAAGGGGAATAAGGCAATTTGTCAACCGGGTGTAATAAGAATTTAGTTGGCTAATTAACTCCCTTTTGGGACGTTGAGGCAGTTACTGCCTTATTATCCGTCTAACAATCCATCCCCCTGCCCCCTTCCTTTTCCAAAGGAAGGGGGAATTGTAGAAAGAGGAGTTTCCCCCTCTTTTAGCATCTCCCCCACTTTCGTGTGGTGTGTATAATCTCGTCTTTCTTTATGGGGTGGGGTATATAAAGGGAGGTTTGGAGGGACTTCGTCTCTCCATTATAATCTTTCCCCCTCTCCTTGTAAGGAGAGGGGGATAAAGGGGATGAGGTTGTTATAAACATAAGCCTCTACTCACGAATAGTTGCGTGCTTTTTATCTTGTTGCTACAATGAGGGCTAATTCGGAAGGATTACACTAATACGTTATGACAACTGACTACAATCCACAGGAATTTGAAAAGAAGTGGCAAAACAGGTGGGCTGAGGACAGGCTCTACGAGGTCAGCGAGGATAGCAAGAAACCCAAGTGGTACGCACTGACAATGTTCCCCTATACCTCCGGCGACCTGCACATCGGCCACTGGTATGCCATGGCGCCGTCCGATGTCCACGCCCGTTTCAAGCGGATGCAGGGCTTTAACGTGCTGCACCCGATGGGTTTCGACGCCTTCGGGCTACCGGCGGAGAACGCGGCTATCAAACGCGGTATCCACCCCTATAAATGGACGATGCAGAACGTAGACAATATGCGCCGCCAGCTGAAGAGCATCGGTGCCATTTACGACTGGAGCCGCGAGGTCATCACCTGCCAGCCGAAATACTATAAATGGACCCAGTGGTTCTTTCTCAAGCTTTACGAGAACGGCCTGGCGTACCGGGGCAAGGCACCGGTTAACTGGTGCCCCCAGTGCCAGACGGTGCTTGCCAACGAGCAGGTGCTGGGCAGCGGTGATTGCGAGCGTTGCGGGACGGCGGTAGTCCGCCGCGACCTTGAGCAGTGGTTCTTTCGCATCACCAGATATGCCGACGAACTGATGCAGCACGAAGGCATCGATTGGCCTGAGCGTATAAAGATAATGCAGCGCAACTGGGTGAGCAAGAGCGCCGGTACGGATATCTCTTTTGCCCTTGGCCATCCGGCGGCAGATGATAAGGAAATCCGGGTGTTTACCACCCGCCCGGATACTATATTCGGTGTTACCTTCATGGTGCTGGCGCCGGAGCACCCACTGGTCGCCAGGCTGACTTCGCCTGATAAAAAAACTGAGGTTGAGGCATATATCGCCAAATCACGGCGGCTGACGGAGATAGAAAGGCTATCCACCGAGAAGGAAAAGGACGGCGTATTTATCGGCGCCTATACAACCAACCGCCTGACCAGGGAAAAGGTGCCCATCTGGATTGCCGATTACGTCCTACTCGGCTACGGGACGGGGGCGGTAATGGCGGTGCCGGCTCATGACGAGCGCGACTTCGCCTTCGCTAAAAAATACAACCTGCCCATCCGGGTGGTGATAGCGCCACCGGAATGGCAGGGGGATAAACTGGAAGAAGCCTATATCGAAGCCGGTACTATGGTCAATTCAGGGCAGTTTGATGGCCTTCACAGCGAAAAGGGGGTTGAAGCCGTTTCAGATTTTCTGGAGGAAAAAGGCTGGGGCGGGCGGGCGGTAAGCTACAAACTGCGCGACTGGCTCATCTCACGCCAGCGCTACTGGGGTGTGCCGATACCGATGATTTACTGTGATAAGTGTGGCATCGTCCCCGTAGCGGAGAAGGAGCTGCCGGTGCTGCTGCCTGAGGACGCTGAATTCAAACCCACCGGCGAATCACCATTGAAGTATAACGAGCAGTTCGTCAATACCACCTGCCCCGAATGCGGCGGTACCGCCAGGCGCGAGACAGACACCATGGATACGTTTATATGCTCCTCGTGGTATTTCTTACGCTATACCAGCCCCGATATAGATGATGTTCCCTTTGACGAAAGCAATGTCAAGTACTGGATGCCGGTGGACCTTTATACCGGCGGTGCCGAGCACGCCGTGATGCACCTGCTCTACGCCCGCTTTTTCACAAAGGCGATTCGGGATATAGGGCTGGTTGACTTCGGCGAGCCTTTCAGCCGCCTGTTTAACCAGGGGATAATTATCGCCCAGAAACAGAAGATGAGTAAATCAAAAGGTAACGTGGTCAACCCGGATACCTATGTCTCCGAGCTGGGGGCGGATACGGTGCGCGCCTACCTGATGTTCGTAGCCCCCTGGGAGCAGGGTGGAGAATGGAACGACAGCGGTATCAGCGGTATCAGCCGCTGGTTCAACCGGCTATGGAAGCTGCTGCTGGAACCATATAATCCAGATGGTACTGTAAATAATGAGATTAGGCTAGGATTAGAGCAAGCCTTACAACGTGACACACATCAAGTCATCAGGAAGGTTACTCAAGATCTTGAAAGACTACGATTTAACACAATGATAGCGGCACTTATGGGATTTACCGGTCGCTTAAATGGAGTAAAGGAAGGCCGTTAAATTAGTCAAAGTGCTTGGCAAAATGTTATTAAAACACTGCTCCTGCTGCTGGCGCCGACAGCCCCCCACCTGACCGAGGAGCTATGGCAGCGAATCGGCAACGATTACAGCATCCATAACCGGCGCTGGCCTACATGGGATGAGGAACTGGCGAAGGAAGAGGAGATTACCCTGGTGGTGCAGATAAACGGCAAGATGAGGGATAGGTTAATCGTGCCGGCATCAATAACCGAAGACGAAGCCCGCAATCTGGCGCTTGAAAGGCAAAAGGTGAAGGCTTACACTGAAAACAAAACGATTATCAAGCTGATTTATGTCCCCAAGAGGCTTATAAACCTGGTGGTTGAGTAAATATGAAGATAGCTTTTATCGGCGGGGGAAATATGGGGCGGGCGATGCTGTCAGCCATTCTGAACGAGGGCTTAGCCACCCCGCAGGATATAGCCGTCAGCGACAAAAATAAGGGGTGCCTGAAGCAACTAAAACAGGGTTTTGACGTTTATATTACTGAAGTTAACCTTGAAGCTGCTTCCAGAGGTGATATCGTGGTGCTAGCCGTCAAGCCGCAAAACCTGGATGAGGTAATGACAGAGATTGGTGGCCAGCTAAACCCCCGTCAACTTGTACTATCCATAATCGCCGGTAAAAGTGTTGCCACACTGAAACAGGGACTCAAGCACAAGGCTATCGTCCGTGCGATGCCCAACACTCCAGCCCAGATTGGCATGGGGATGACAGTCTGGACGGCTACTGAAGGGGTAAGCGAAGAGCAGAGGGCATCGGTTGGCTCCATCCTTAAAGCTATGGGCAAGGAACTTTATGTAACGGATGAGCAATATATAGATATGGCGACGGCAATAAGCGGCAGCGGTCCGGCTTACGTCTTTCTCTTCATGGAGTCCCTGATAAACACCGCGGTGGATATGGGTTTGCCGCCGGATGAAGCCCGGGAGCTTGTTCTGCAAACGGTAGCGGGTTCGGTGGAATATGCCGCTAAATCGGATAAGGGACTGGCTCAACTCAGGGAAATGGTTACCTCGCCCGGTGGCACCACCGCCGAAGCTCTGAAGGTATTTGAAAATGGTAAGTTTCCAGAACTGATGAAACAGGCGGTAGCCGCCGCCTACAAACGGGCAAAACAATTAAGGGGTTAGGAAATGAACTGGCTGGATATAATTCTACTGGTAATGCTATTTGTGCCGACCTTTATCGGGCTAAGAAAGGGGCTTATAAAAACGGCTCTATCCTTTGCCGGTTTACTTATAGGCATCGTCCTGGCCGGTAATTTCTATAAGCCTGTCTCCAGGATATTCGGCTTTATCGATAACGAGAATGTAACCTATATCCTCGCTTTTATACTGATACTGGCGCTTGTTATGGTGGCAGCCTTTCTGCTGGCTCGCCTGCTTAAGTCTGTTCTAAACCTAACAATGATGGGTTGGGTTGACAATTTCGGCGGCGGCGCCCTCGGTTTTCTTTTCGGCTTCTTATTCCTGAGTGCCATCCTGGCTACATGGGTAAAGTTCTTCGGCAGTGATCTTGTTACCGAATCATTTCTGGGCAAAGTAATGCTTGATTATTTCCCTCTGGTACTGGGGCTGCTGCCCGGCGAGTTTGATGCCATCAAAGATTTCTTCCAGCCATAATGCCAGATAAATAAACATCCGTTTATTTATCTCTGATTTGTACAGTCAATTCACGAAGGCAGGCTGGAATCAAAGACAGGTATTTGTCAATCTGTACTGCTAGTATTAATAACCGTCTATCTGATATTTTATATATTAATCAGTTTTTGGCGTTTCCCCGGGGTGCAATCCCTGCCACTTCTCCAGAAGCTGTTCTTTTGTTTCCTCGTGTTCCGGGTCGGGAATACAGGAATCCACCGGGCAAATCTCGACACACTGCTGGGTTTCATGGCTGCCGACACACTCGGTACATCTATCGGGGTTAATTATATAGATAGTTTCTCCCTCGGAGATTGCCTGGTTAGGACACTCCGCTTCGCAAGCTCCGCAACTGATACAATCCTCAGTAATCTTGAATGCCATAGAATTTTTTCCTCCTGAATTTGCTACTTAAATTAATTCCAATTAAGGGAGCTTCCCTGATAGCTCTACATCGTACTATGCACCTTCCTTCTTTCTTAAAGCCTGGGCTACATGCTCCGGGACGAGGTTTTTTATACTACCACCCAGTTTGGCTACTTCCTTTAGCAGGCTGGACCTGAGAAACTGGTAATCCGGGCTGGCCATAAAGCAAACCAGTTCCAGATCGGGTTGCAGTTTTTTATTCATCATCGCCATATCAAACTCCCGTTCAAAGTCGGCGCTCACCCGCAAGCCCCTTACCATAGCCTGCGCCTTTACTTTCTGCGCGAAATCGACGGCCAGTCCGTCAAAAGATTGTACTTCAACATTGGGCAGGTCAGCCAGCGCTCGCCGCGCCATCTCCAGTCTTTCCTCAAGGCTGAATAGCGTGGGCTTGCCCGGTGTTTTATAAACAGCGAAAACCAGCTTGTCAAAAAGCTTGGCGGCTCTTCTGGCAACATCGATATGCCCGTTTGTAATCGGGTCAAAGCTACCGGGATAAATGGCGATTGTCAAATCTGTGTCTCCTTTCTATAAAGGGCAATAACGCTATCGCCGTGGCGGTGTTCTTTGATGAGATTAAGCGAGGCGTAATTTGGCTTCAGTGGCCGAAGCTGTGAATGTGTAACCACAACTATTGATTTGTTACTGACAAGCTCTGAATTTGCCAGTTGCTCTACGGTTTTGTCTATAAATGGGCTAGAATAGGGTGGGTCCATTAGTATAATCCCATACTCCTTATCAAGAAAGGAAATTGCCCTGGCTACGCTGCAGCAATAAACATGTGTATTATCCTTAAATCCTGTTTTTTCCAGGTTCTGTTTAATTATAGCACAACACCGCGGATCTTGTTCAACAAAATCAACCCAACCGGCGCCACGGCTCAGCGCCTCAATTCCAAGAGAGCCGCTGCCGGAAAAAAGGTCAAGCACCACCGACCAATCACCTGCCGTAGACTCCAGTATGGAAAATATAGCCCCCCGTACCAGCTCCGTTGCCGGGCGGGTTTTACTTCCCTTCGGTGATTTGAGGATACACCCCTTTGCCTGGCCGGCAATAACTCTCATTGAATTACAGACCTTTCCTCTTTATCCAATCCCTTAATACAGCCGAAGCACCGCCAATAATCGGTTTACCATGCCCGCAACACAGGATATCAAAGTCCAGCTGAGCTAACCGCTTTACCGATTCTCTAGCCTGTAATACATCACTGCTGACTGATTTCGGTGTCAGCCATAGATCCCTGTGACCGCTATTTAAGATATCCCCAACGATAAGCAGTTTCTTCTGCGGAGAGAACAGGCTAACACTGCCCGGAGTATGCCCCGGCGTATGTATAACCTCCATACCGCCGAGCGGGCTAAAAACCTCACCGCCCTCCAGCTGGATATCAACATCATCCGGCTTGGCATATATAAGAGGCCAGAAGAAAGACACGCCCGGAATCTTCAACAGCAGCTTGAGAAATCCGCTATACGGCAGACCCTCCTCGCTGTAACTTAAATCCGCCCTGTGTATGGCAACCTTTGCCGAAGTTATCTCCCGCAACCCGGGCAGCCCACCGATATGGTCAAGATGGTTGTGGGTGATAATAATAAGGCCGACTTCTTCCATAGACCGGCCAAGGTTGTTTATAGCCCTGGCTATCCTTTTTGCGCTACCGCGAAAGCCGGCGTCAACAATCGTTATTTCCTCTTCGATAATCAGGAATATATTGGTACTCCTGACAGCAACCTGATGCAACCCAAGAATAATCTGCATAGTTAATAAGGATAGCGGAGTTAAGAAAAGAGGTCAATTCTTAAGAAAGGGTATTGACAAATACTGGAAAGGGTGGTATAAAATATATGTACACAATAATGTACATATTATAGTTATTCTGCATTATGTTAGAGGTTTTTTCTGTAACCAGCACAAGAAAGGCATTCCTCCCCCTGATTGACCGGGTGGAGAATGAATCATATCACTTCATGGTGACCAAGCACGGTAAGCCGGCGGCTGTTGTAATCAGCTATGAAGAGTATTCCCAGATGGTAGAAACCCTGCAGCTCATTGAAGATAGAGGATTAGTCCGCGAAATAAAGCAAGGTTCGGCTGAAGCCGAACAGGGAAATACGATAGCACTAACGGATAGTGACAATGGTAGTGAATGAAATCCTGCTGAGTACACAGGCTTATTCGAACTTCATCAGCCTGACCGCAGGTAAGCGCTGGCTCGTCAGTAAGGCTCTGCATCAGCTTGAGAAAAATCCGGACATAGGCTTGAAGCTATGGGGCATGAGCGACTTTTATCTTTATCAGACAGTTACAGATACAAAGGTAGTCTATAAACTATGCAATAGACAGGTTCAGGTATTAGCCATCAAAGCCGCCCCGGAGTATCCGCAATCATCCAGAGCCAAGATTTCAGCCGTTATCCTGGCTGCCGGTAAAACCGATTACGGGGATAGCCTGCCAATATCCCAGGTTATCAGGTCCTTCCTGGATGCCGGTATAGATGACCTCATTGTGGTTCTGGGCTATCACGCCGAGCAGGCCAAAAGGGATTTAATAAACAAGGATATAAAGATAATAGTGAACCCGGATTATGAATACGGCTTGAGTAAATCACTGAGATATGGATTAAAAATAGTATCCAGAGACGCGGTAGCGGTATTACTTACCCTGGGCAATCGCCCGTTTATAAAGCCGGAGGTTGTCAAGCAACTTATAAGAACCTATAAGAGCAGGGAAGCACCCATTATTGTTCCCACCCATTCCCGGATGAGAGGACACCCGGTTATGTTCGATACATTGCTTATTCCGGAGCTGTTGAAGGCAAAGGGCAACATCGGCGGCAGAATGGTTCTGCAACACCACAACCGGGAACTGAAACAGGTTGAGGTAGAAGATGCCGGTATCCTTGAGCAATTAAATAATTAACTGATACAATTTAGAGGAGCTACAAAACTGAAGAGGCTGATTCTTATTCTATTCTTAGCTGGATTGCTAACTACTATTCCTTTTAGCGGATGTTCCGGTGGCGGAGGCAATTCAATAACTGTTTTTGCCGGATCTGCCAGCAAACCGGCTATGGAAGAGGCAGCCCGGATTTTTGAAGAAGAGACAGGGATAAAGGTTTACCTCACTTTCGGCGGCTCCGGCACCATGCTATCGCAGTTGATAATTGCCAGAGAAGGCGACCTGTATATTCCCGGCTCGCCCGATTATATGCTAAAAGCAGAAAATGAAGGCATTATCTATCCTGATTCTATAGTAAAAATTGCCTATCTGGTACCGGCTATACTGGTTCAGGAAGGCAACCCTAGAGATATTCAGTCGCTTGCAGACCTAGCTCAGCCGGGAATTGAAGCCGGTATCGGTGCTCCGGAAACGGTCTGCGTCGGCTTGTACGCCTATGAGATAC
>DAOWJL010000084.1 GCA_030640385.1 Dehalococcoidia bacterium
AGATACTGCTTGCCAGTTCAACCGCCCAGCCCATCTCCAGCTTTCGGTTGCGTATGACAATTTAAGCCTCTCTTTCCGCCAGTGTGAATGAGATTGCCCGGGAAGCACCACCGGCGCCCAGAACAACAACCTTTTTGCCACTGGGCTCAATTCCCCTTTCCAGCAGGGTTTTCAAAAAACCACCGGCGTCCGTGTTATAGCCTTTAAGATGCCCATTATCATTAACTATGGTATTGACGGCGCCTGTTTTCTCCGCCAGCGGTTCCAGCTCATCCAGAAGGGGAATGACGGCAACCTTGTGGGGTATGGTTATATTCAATCCCCTTATATTAAAAGCCTTCAACCCATCGATAGCCCTGGCCAGATTCTCCGTCTCCACCCTGAAGGGAAGATAAATATAATCCAGTCCCAGGTTACTAAAAGCGGCGTTGTGCATCGCCGGTGATACGCTGTGCCCTATCGGGTCGCCGATTAAGCCGCAGATTTTCGTATTACCTGATATCATTGTTTTACCATCTTGTATAAATCATATAGTTCGGTTACCGTAATCTGCCCCGGCGCCGATTGGGCACCCTTTTCAATAGCGGCATAGGTAATATAACCGCCGACAAGCGGGCTTAAGATGCGGCTGGGCAGCCCCAGTGGACCCATGGTGAAGGCTATTATGTTCACCTCTGGAAACTCCGGGATAAGTTTCAGGATAATGAGGTTATCCTCTGCATTCTGGGCATAGGTAACCACCTTGCAGATATCGGCACCGGCAGCCAGCTGCCGCTTTACTATCTTTTTAAGGTTTTCAAGGGAGGGTGTTTGCTTTAAGTTATGGAATGATAAAAGGCACTTTGCCTGTTTCTTAACAAGCGGCACGACCTTTTCCAGGTTTGGTGTTGCCAGCTCGATATCAACGATGCTTGCTCCCAGTTGAACTGCTTTAAGCAGCTCCTCTTTTCTTCTGGCTTCGCTGTCCTGCCAGCCGCCACCCTCTTCTTTAATCCGGTTGCAGGCTATCCATGGCCTCTCAAGCTGTCGGGCTATATTCTGCCAGTTATCGCCGATCAGGTCTATGCGGACCTCAAAAAGCTCCACAAGTGGCTCAACAGCTTTAATCGCCTTTAAATCACTATTAATAATAGAAGCGCAAATGTCAGGCTTTTTCATTTAACCGCTCAAAACCTCCTCGACAAGGGTCAGGTTTACTTCATCGGTGATAAAGACTTCACCTATCGCTTTAGGTAAGACGAATCTAACTTTACCACCGGCAATCTTCTTATCGTGTTTCATTGCCTTTAAAATTTTCCCGGTATCCAGTTTGGGCATTTTTGCCGGCAGGCCGGCACCTTCCAGTATGGCTTTTAATCTGATTAACTCACTTTTATCGAAGCAGCCCAGCTTTTCGGCGATTCCGGCCGCCGCCATCATACCGATGGCAACGGCATGACCATGCTCAACACCGAAATCGGATACGGTCTCGATGGCATGACCTATTGTATGACCGTAATTCAGGATATTTCTCAAGCCCGTATCCAGTTCATCCTGAATTACGACATTAGCTTTGATACTCGCCGAACGGAAGACAATCTCCTCCAGTGCAGCATTGTCGAGTGTTTTTATTTTACCGAGGTTGTTTTCGATAAAGGCAAAAAATTCGCTATCCTTTATAACGGCGCTTTTAACAACCTCAGCCATGCCGTTAGCAAACTCCTTTGCCGGTAGCGTCTTTAATGTTGCCGTATCGGATATAACCAGTCTCGGCTGGTAGAAAGCGCCGATTTCGTTTTTCAGTTTACCGTGGTTTACCGCCACCTTGCCGCCGATACTGCTGTCAACCTGTGCCAGTAGCGTCGTCGGTATCTGCACCAGCGGCACTCCGCGCATATAGGTCGCCGCCACAAAGCCTGCCAGGTCGCCAATAACGCCGCCACCGAGGGCGAGAACGGGTGTTGTCCGCTCGGCATAGCCGTCGCCGAGTTCCGTATAAAGCCGACCGGCAACATCAAGCGACTTCTGCTCTTCTCCATCGGCAACCGTTAGCATAGCTACCTGGAAGCCATCGGCTGACAGCTTTTCTCTTAATGCATTGCCGTATAGCTCCTGTACTATTGGATTGGTGATAATTACCAGCTTGCCATTAAAGCCGCAATCTCTTAAATGCTTGCCGGCCTGCCCGAGCAGTCCACGGGCTATCAGAACATCATAGCCTTTATCACCCAGCCTGACTCTAACCTTCTTCATCTATTATATTTTAACCTTTTTCCGGTGAGTTTTCACCGTGTTGCTTATTTTCTTGCAGGTATCAATAATCTCCTTCAATTCATCAGGAGTTATCATCTGCTGGGCATCAACCTTGGCCTCCGCCGGGTTGTAGTGCACCTCTATTGCCAGGCCGCTGGCTCCGGCGGCTATGGCGGCGCAGCTCATATTGAAGATAAGATCGCGACGGCCGGCGGCGTGGCTGGGGTCAACCACTACAGGTAGGTAGCTTTCCTTTTGAATAACCGGCACCGCCGCCAGGTCTAGGGTATATCTGGTATAGCCCTTGCCTTTGCCGACAGGTAATATCCCCCGCTCACAGAGGATAACATCCTTATTACCCTCGGCGACTATATATTCAGAGAAGGAGAGGAATTCTTCAATGCCGGCGCCAAAATGCCGCTTGAACAATACCGGCTTACCTAATTTGGCTACCCTGCCAAGCAGGTCCTGGTCATACATATTCCTGGCGCCTATCTGTAATATATCAACGTATTCGGCTATCAGGTCGGCCTGCATTTCACCTCTTACCTCGGTCATAACCGGCATGCCAAACTTGCGCCCGGCTTCACGTAACCAGCCCAGAGCTTCCCTGGCCTCTTCGTTACCCAGGGAACCAAGCCCCTGGAATGAATGAACGGAGCTTCTTGGCTTGAAGATACCGCCTCTTAGTATATCGGCGCCGGCTGCCTTTACTTCTTCAGCAATACGGAACAATTGTTGTTTGCTCTCTACTGCACAGGGGCCGGCAACAAACACAGGTTTTTCACCGCCGATTCTGACGTCGCCTATCTGTACTATACGGCTCTCATCTTTGCCATCAAAGAGCTCGCTGTACTCACGGCTGATGAGCTTATAGGGTATCTCCACCGTCCTGGCTTCCTTTACTCCAGGCAGAACAGCCAGGTGGGCAAAGGATATCTTGCTCTCATCGCCAACAAGGCCGATAACCGTTCTGAATTCTCCCCTGGAAACGTCAGCCCTTAACCCATGCTTCTTTATCTCCGCTACTACATTCTTTATTTCTTCCGCCGTGGCATCCTTTTTCATAATAATCATTTTCCCCTCCTATTATAATGTCTGTACCCGATTGCATTCGGGTTTTATATTAATAAAAAACCTCCCGGGCGGGAGGATTTTATACTTTAGTAAATGTTATTTAAATCTAATTTACGTGCCAGAGCCTCCCGGGTGCGGCTGATGCCGCCAGGAAAATGTAAAGTAATAATATACGTAGTTATAAAACCCACGAGGTTCAATATTGACTGACATTTTTTAGTTCCAACCTTCTTATCAAAACAATATCACGTAGAGTTATATTTTGTCAAGCAATCATTAATATAAAATTATTTCACTGGCTTTAATTTATTGACATTAACCATACATATATGATAATGTTTCATTTGAGATTTGTTAGTTCACTATAGAGGATTGATTTAGCAAATCCAAATACTGCTTTATCGATCTTGTGGCTTGCAAAGGATGAGCCTAGGCTCATCCTTTAGGTTGTGTGGAAATTAAAGGAGGGAAATTGCCAACTGTTAATCAACTGGTACGCAAGGGGCGTAAGTCGGTTAGCCGAAAATCAAAGACACCGGCGTTACGCTTTAACTATAATGCCCTAAAAAACAGAATGGTCCGTGAAAAAGGGGCACCGCAGAAACGCGGAGTTTGCATTCAGGTAAAAACAACAACACCAAAAAAACCGAACTCGGCACTACGCAAGATTGCCAGGGTGCGGTTGAGCAATGGTATGGAAGTAACGGCCTATATCCCGGGAGAAGGGCATGAGTTGCAGGAGCATTCTGTAGTCCTGATTCGTGGTGGAAGGGTGCCGGATTTACCCGGTGTCCGCTACCATATTATAAGGGGAGCACTGGATGCCAGTGGCGTAGCCAATCGACGTCAGGGACGAAGCAAATACGGCAGCAAACGAGCTAAACCTACGGCTGAGAGCGAATAGATACAGGAGGCAAAATGCCAAGGCGAGCGCCAGCCAAAAAAAGAATAATATTACCTGATGCAATATACGACAGTGAAACTGTAGCCAGGATTATCAATAAGGTAATGCTGAACGGTAAGAAAACAACTGCCGAGAGAATTGTTTATCAGGCGTTAGAGATTATGGAGCAGCGTGAAAAGAAGGAGCCGTTAAGCGTCTTGAAACAGGCGGTACGCAATGCCACCCCTTTGCTTGAAGTCAAGCCACGACGGGTCGGTGGTGCTACCTATCAGGTGCCGGTGGAGGTTCGGGCTGGCCGTGATACAGCCCTGGCTATAAGATGGCTGCTCAAGGCTGCCAGAGCCAGAACGGGTAAGTCTATGGCAGAAAAGCTGGCGACTGAGCTTTTTGATGCCTCTAAGGGGCAGGGAGCAGCCGTTAAGAAACGTGAAGATACTCATAAAATGGCTGAGGCTAACAGAGCCTTTGCTCATTATAGATGGTAAGGGGTTTCCAATTTGTAGTATTAAGGTTATTGAAAAAAGGTCGAGGACTGAAATGCCTAGAAGTTTTCCTCTAGACCATATACGTAATATAGGTATTATCGCTCATATCGATGCCGGTAAGACAACCGTAACCGAGCGGATTCTGTATTACACCGGTAAAACCTATAAAATCGGCGAGGTGCATGAAGGCACCACGGTAATGGACTGGATGGAACAGGAAAGACAGCGCGGAATTACGATAACCGCAGCGGCAACTACCTGCCACTGGAAGGAGCACCGTGTCAATATAATTGATACTCCGGGGCATGTTGATTTTACCGCCGAGGTTGAACGCAGTCTGCGGGTTCTCGATGGCGGAGTTGTCGTTTTTGATGCCGTAGCCGGAGTTGAGGCTCAATCAGAGACGGTATGGCGTCAGGCCGATAAATATAGCGTCCCTCGCATTTGCTTTATTAACAAGATGGACCGGGTGGGCGCTGATCTTCATCGTTGTTTATCAATGATTGAAGAGCGGCTGCGTGCCAGGCCATTTCTGGTACAACTACCTCTGGGAAGTGAAAGTTCGTTCCGTGGCGTTATTGACCTTTTGGAGAATAAAGCCTGGGTTTTTGATGGACAGATAGACTCAAAACCTCAAGAGACAGCCATTCCTCAGACAGAACAGGAAAAGAGCGATAGATATCGTCAGGCTCTTATTGAAAAGCTGGCTGAAGAAGATGACCATATACTATCAACCTATCTTGAGGGTGGCGATATTACTGCCAATGACATAAAGACGGCCCTGAGAAAGGTAACCCTGGCAAATAAGGGGATACCTGTTCTCTGCGGTAGCGCTTTAAAAAATAAGGGTATCAGGCTGCTGCTTAATGCTGTTATAGATTACCTGCCGTCACCTCTTGATATGCCACCGGTGACGGCAATCCGTGTTAAAACAGGCGAGGAAGTTATCCGTATTGCCAGTGATGAAGCCCCGTTTGCGGCACTGGCATTCAAAGTAGTCGCCGACCCGTTTGTCGGACGGCTTGTCTATCTGAGGATTTATTCCGGCAGGATTAAAGCCGGGGCACAGGTGTTTAATTCAACCAGGAGAAAAAAAGAACGTATCGGGCGGCTGGTGCTGATGCATGCCAATCGTTATGAGGAAGCAAGCGATGCCGATACAGGCTCTATTATAGCCGCTATGGGGCTTAAAGAAACCTTTACCGGGGATACGTTAAGCGAGGCTACACAGCAGGTGGTTCTGGAATCCATCTGTTTCCCGGAACCGGTATTATCTGTTGCCATAGAGCCGAAGACAAGAGCCGATAGGGACAAAATGGGGGAGGCTTTGCAGAAACTGGCTGAAGAAGACCCGACATTTAAAGTGACTTACAACGAGGAAACCGGACAGACGGTAATCTCGGGTATGGGTGAACTTCACGTAGAGGTTATCATCAGCCGGCTGCTTGGCGAATACAAAGTATCGGCCAATGTGGGTAACCCACGGGTTGCCTATAAGGAAGCAATTACGGCTTCGGCTAGAGCCGAGGGCAGGTTTGTCAGACAGAGCGGCGGGCGTGGCCAGTATGGTCATGTCTGTATTGAGATGGAACCCATGAAGCGCGGCAGCGGTTTCGAGTTTGTTAATAAAATAAAGGGCGGTGCTCTGTCAAAGCCGTTTATTCTAGCTGCCAAAAACGGTATTAAAGAAGCGATGGAAACCGGAGGCTCTGTCGGCTATCAGGTGATTGATGTCCAGGTTACCCTCTATGATGGCAGTTATCACGAGGTAGACTCTTCGGAGCTGGCTTTTAAAATGGCCGGTTCTATAGCATTTAAAAAGGGATTCAACCGGGCTCACCCTGTTATACTTGAGCCGGTTATGAAACTGGAGGTAATAACACCGGGTCAGTTCCTGGGCGATGTGGTTGGTGATATAAGTTCAAGGAGAGGCCGTATTGATTTGATAGAAACGCGCGGCGAAACATCAACAATTCGTTGTAAATTACCTCTGGCAGAGACATTCGGCTATACCACCGTTATCAGGTCGCTGACACAGGGGAGGGCAACCCATTCTATGGAATTCTATCAGTACAGGGAACTACCGGCTGAATTAGCCAGTGAGCTTAGAGATAAAGCTATCGGTAAAAAATAATTAAGTAAAAGGGTCCTAAATGGCAAAGCAAAAAATACGAATAAAGTTAAAGAGTTTTGACCACAAGATTCTAGATCAGGCAGCCCAGCAGATAGTGGAAGCGCTGGAAAGAACGGGTGCCGTTGTTACCGGTCCGGTGCCGCTGCCGACTCATATTAGAAAAATGGGAGTTATCCGTTCGCCTTTTATAGATAAGGACTCGCAGGAACAGTTTGAAATCAGGACGTATAAGAGGTTGATTGATATAATAGAAACCACCTCCAAGACGATAGACGCGCTGACAAACCTGAATCTACCGTCCGGGGTTGGTATAAACATTAAATCGTAAACAGTATTGGTAATTATTATGATACAGGGAATTATTGGACGCAAGCTGGGCATGACCCAGATGTTCAGAGATAACGGCAGAGCGGAGGCGGTAACAGCCATCGCCGCCGGACCGTGTACCGTTATACAGATTAAAAAAGATAGTAAAGAAGGCTATAATGCCGCCCAGCTCGGTTTCGGCGAGGCAAAAAAGCTGAAGTCTGCCCGAAAGGGACACCTCAAAGGAATGGGAGACTATCGCTATCTAAGAGAAATAAGATTGGCTGACACTAAAGGTATTAAGGTGGGAGATAGTGTTGATGTCAGCCTGTTTGAAAGCGGTGACAAAGTCGATATTACAGGTATATCAAAAGGCAAAGGATTTGCCGGGGTAGTTAAACGCTATAACTTCGCCGGTGGGCCCAAAACCCACGGTCAGTCTGATAGACACCGCGCTGGTGGATCTATCGGTGCTGGTACATCTCCGGGGCGAGTTCTGAAGGGAACACGTATGCCGGGACATATGGGCAACGAGCAGGTGACGGCACGCAAGCTGGAGGTTATTCAGGTTGATAGCGAACGAAATATCATGCTGGTTAAGGGGACAATCCCCGGTGCCAAAAATGGAATATTAATTATAAAAAAGTCGGGTAAATAAAAATGCAGGTTCCTGTTTATAATATGAGTGGTGAAGTGGTGAAACAGATAGACATTGACGATAGCGTCTTTGCCGTACCGCTTAACGAGGCTGTGGTTCACCAGGCTCTGGTGAGGCAGCTGGCTAATGCCCGTCAGGGAACTGCCAGCACAAAGACACGCAGCG
>DAOWJL010000046.1 GCA_030640385.1 Dehalococcoidia bacterium
AGTATTCCCATCGTCAAACCCGTTATGAGAGCCAGGTTTGCGCTTAACTTAAAATTATATTTGAGTTTAGGCAGTTTCATCTAATTCTATCTACCTCCTTTCGGGCTGATTTTTGTATATTATGTACGCTTTATTAGATTATTGATTACTTTACCTCTTCTTTATCAAGAGATAACTTTTTTAACTGCTTCGGGTATGTGTTTGATTAATTTTGCGATAGCTGTTGCCGGTGTAGGACTGGCTAACTCACCCATAAACCTGTTAATCTGAGCCGCCTTCATGCAAGCATCAGCCGGTTCAATGCCGCTGTATATCAATGCCGAAACTATACCTGTGATAGTGTCCCCCGTTCCTCCTATCGCTTCAAGGGCTGGCACCAAGGGCTCCTTGACTACTCCGACTACCTCGCCATTAACTACTATATGGTCTATAGCAGATTTAACCAGCATATATTGCGGTGCATCTTCATGCTCATAAGCCTCCTTACTCAACCTGGCGACCTCGGTATTATCAACCTCAAATATGAAGTGCTGCACGTATGCCGGATGCGCCGCATCTTCATCCGCCAGGAAACTCAGCTCGCCGGGGTCCGGGGTAAATAGGTCAAACTTTCGGCTCAGCTTGATTGCTTTGGCATTCAGTAAAGCACCGGCATCAGCTATGAAAAACGGTTTTTCGTCCATTGCGCCCACTGTTTCTACCAGTTTTGTAAATTGTTCTCTTGACGGTAGTATGTAATGGATGGTTAAAACCTTTGGTTTAAGATTCACGACTTCATCATTCAAGAACTTAAACATTTTTAAGGTCCCCTCACCCATACCAATGTCCCCCATAACAACAGCATGAGGCTCCTTTATGTTAAGAGCCTGGCATGTTGCCGACGCTGCCGAAATCATAGCCGCGGTTCCTATGGTTACATAGTCATGTTCAAGGGTATAATCCCCTATAGTCAACTTATCTTCTTGATATTTACAGGGTCCATGGGTAAGAGGCATATCCTCAATCGGCATAGTACCAACTAAAAGAAGCATTTTATTTACCCTTCCTTTCCTTCTTGAATAACTCTAAAGCCTTCAGATAGGCATGTTCCATTGTATAGGCACATATAGTCTTGCCCAGTTCCCTTGGCTTGGGACCTTTACCAATTACAGTTCCGGTAAGGCTCAGACCGAGCCATGGTATATCCGGTCAGCCTCCCCCTGAAATGTTGACTATTATACCGGTCCCTTTCTGGTAGGTAATCTTCATATTTCCACAGCGTACCATCGTATAATCAGGAAAGTCCGTTGTTTTAATCAGCTTGGTTAAATATACTGGCACCAGCTTTGTATCTTTGGGCATAAATAATATATCCAGGATGAGTACATTTTTCTCATCCAGGATACGTTCCGCTGCATCAACTTCTGTCGCGCTAAGTTCAAGTGCCAGGTCACAACCGGTCCTATATTCAGGCGGGGGTGCTACTTCCTTTATTTTTAAACCGGCTTGCTCTAATACGTGTTTACCACGCAAAGCATGATAAATATAGTCAAAAACAATCAGTGCTTTTTCTTCTTCCGGCTTTCCTTCTGGCAATTAGCTCACCTCCTAATTATGAATTTTTAGATTAAAGCTTTCGTGGCTATACTCTGTATTAGTTTATTACCAAACAAAAATCCTGTCAATAAAACTGCGGTCGTTGTTTTACTTTCCCTTAACTTTCTGGAATTAAAGAAGGGGCGAGATATAATTATCTACAATTTATTACCTCTACCCCTCCGATATAATTTTCTTTTAAGCTTATAACATTATGTCAAGTCTACAGCCCTATCTTATTACCATATACTATATTTTTATTATTTTCGGGCTACTGATTAAAGTGTTCACTATTTCATACATATTACTCGCCAACCCCACCTTTAATCTATCCGTCAGTTCATAATATGCCAGGCAGGTACCACAAGATATTATGCTAATCCCCTCTTCCTCCAGAAGTGCCAGGGTCTCCAGAACTTCGGAACCTTCTGTACTTAGTTTTACGCCGTTATTTATTAGAATTATGCTATCTGGTTTTTTCTCAGCTTCCCATATTGTATTCAGGAAGGCTTTAATCAATATCTCACCTAGTCTTTTATCCCCTGTCCCCAACCGGTCACTTGTAATAAATATGATATAGTTACCAGGGACTGGCTTAGCCTGTTCGTTTTGCGCCTGCCCAGCCATTTTTCAATCCTCTTATTTCCCGGGTGGGGTCAGCTGTATATGGAAATCATCTCCCGCTTCCTCTATCTTTACAGTATAGCCCTTACTTTTTGCCAGCCGGGATACATTTTCTCTGGTAACACCAGCCTCCGTAACAACAATCAATACTTCGTTGGGATTTTCTTCAATGGCTTTTTGTATTTTAACTACCGGTATCGGGCAGGAAAAGCCTCTTACATCAACTTCAATCATTACTCCCCTCCTTATTTATAACAGACTTCACTCCATTCACAGAGGTATTTTTCAAATACCGCCGGAAACTGGTCGATTATTTGCCCAACCTTAGTCGCCGGGGTTGGCTGGGCAAATTTACCGGCCATACGATTAGTTTTAGCAGCCACTATAGCTGCTTCTTGGGGTTTAAGTCCAGCATACACAAAAGCTGAGACAAGCCCGGTAATGGTATCGCCAGTGCCACCAATGGCCTCAAGTGTCGATACATCAGGCTCTTTTACGGTTTTTAATATACTACCGTCGCTGGCTATATAGTCGGTCTTCCCTTTAACAAGGAGCAGCTTGGCTGCACTTCCATTCTCAAAAGCGGCGGCAATCTGCTCTGGAATTTTACTGGAATCACACTTGAAAAGATGCTCCGCGATATAAGCCGGGTGTGTAGCTTTGGGATCAGCAAGAAAGGCGATTTCAGAGGGATCAGGGGTCATAATATCAAATTCCGATGCCAGCCCGGCTCCTTTAGCGGCATACATGGCACCGGCGTCAGCAATCATAAATGGCCGTTTCTTACTATTTTCGATAGCCTTACATAGCTGCTTCATCAAAGCCATAATGGGTAAACAATAGTGCATCACAAAAACATCCGGAGAAAGTTCATCGATATTATCTATAAGATAGCTATATAGTTCCCGGCTGCCTTTGCCATCACCGATATCTCCAACGACCAATACCTGTGGCGGCTCCAGCTTTAAGTGGTTTATCGTTGCCAGTGCAGCGTTTATCATTGCCCCGGTTCCTTGGATTCGGGAAAAACACTGACCATCAGCCACTAAAAAACCTTCTTCCAGCTTAACCTGTCCTAAAGTCAAAGGTATATCCTTGTTTGGAATCGTACCCGCAATCAGCATCATTAGTTGTTACCCTCATTCCAGAGGTTAAGGCACTCCTCCAGAGCTAAATCAAGCATCACGGCACACAGTGTATAACCCAGGTCTTTAGGGCGTGGTGCTTCGGTAAGTTTTTTATCAACCATTTCAGCATGGAGGTAAGGAATATCGGGGCAGCCACCGCCGGATATATTCACAATCATACCGCTACCTTTATCAAAAGCAATCTTCATATTGCCTGCTTTCACCATAGTCCACTGGCCGTAATCTGTAATCTTTACGATCTCACACAGTTCAGCGGTACCTTTCATCAGAGGAAAGATACCAACACAGGCAGCATCCTTCTCTTTCATCAGGCGCTCAATGCCGGTGCTTTCTACAAGATTTATCTCCAAAGCCAGGTCACAGCCCATGCGTAATTCCGGCGGTGGCGCAATCAGCTTAACCTCGTACCCAGCACCTTTAATAACCTTTTCTACCTGTATAGCCTGTGATACATCCTGAAATATTATTATGCCGTCACCCTTAAAGGCAACACCTTTCTCTTTAAACGCCATTAATACACCTCTATTGATTATCGTTTATTTCAATTAAGCTTTCTGCCTCATTAAGAAACCGACCGTTAAACAGAAAGCTAGACCCAAAAACACCGCTATGACGGTATTGGTACCTATACCATTCGGGCTTGAAGCCAGCAGGAAGTTATGGGAGAATGCTGCCCCGGCAATCAATCCCAGTATAAATACCCCGGCATCGGCATCGCCCTCACCCGATAGTATGAAATTACGCAGCGGGCAGGCGCCGGCAAGTATAAAAGCCAGTCCGGCTAAGGACATACCAAGAAAGTTCCACAAATGGTCATTGTGGGCTACTGGCTGGTTTTCAAAACCCCAGTTATAGACGATATCTCTGCCATTAACTACCAATCCGCCATCGGCAAAATTGCCGACGATGTAGTTGGTAACTAAAACACCGATTACTATGGCGATAATACCACTTAATAGATACGTGCTCCTGACCAACATTACATCACGAAACGCACCAACGGTGCAGAGTCTAGTCCTCTGGAATATAAAACCGACTGCCAGTCCAACGACAATAGAGACTGCCAGCGGCGCAAACATAGCCCCGGGGCCACTCTCACTGGTTTTTATAATATCCAATCCTTTTGTGGTCTCAAAAATGGCAAATATAAGTAATCCGACCAGGATCATTGGCATAATCAAACCTACCAGGGGATGTGTTTTGCCAGCCCTGCCCAGGCTGAATCCCCTCTTCAGGAAGAAGACACCGACGGCTATCCCAAACACCAATCCGGCAAGGCCGGTTACGGCATTCAGGTCGCCTCCACCGAGGCGGAGCAACAGGCGAACCGGACAACCCAGAAATACAAGAGTGCCAATCATGGCAAATGCACCCAGGAAGAAGCGGATCAGAGGAGATGAGCCACCCCTGGGGCGCCACTCACGAAAAGCTAAGGCGGTTATTAAAGCCCCCAGCCCAAAACCTATAATTTCAGGCCTTATGTACTGCACTACCCCCGCCTGGTGTAGGCCCAGTGCCCCGGTAATATCCCGGACGAAGCAGGCAACACAAGTACCCATATTGCCCGGGTTGCCCCAGTTCACCAGCAGAGCACCGAGGACTCCGAAGGCAAGCCCACCCAGAATGACCCATTTCTTTGGCTTGAAGTATTCGAGTATTGAGTTCATTTTGCACTATACCTCCTTCTATTAATGATACTTATGCTGGATAGTTTATCACGATAATCTATAAAATATTTTTTTTATCTTCATAAATATTATCTATGTTCTATGATGTTGTCAAGAGTCACATTGTGATATGTCAATTACCAATCATGGTTAATTTATCTCCAATAGCTGCCGCTTTTTTGCTTTGCATTCCTTTTACATCATTATTTGGTTTATTATTGCATCAATTGCTGGTTTTCCTGGTAAGCTATTTATTATTTTGTATAGTTGGCCACTTTGGTGTATAGTTTAATTGTTAGTTTTAGTACAGGTTAAACCGACTTTATCAGTATTGGATGACCAAACTTTAGCTATACATATATAATAGAGGGGGTTTATGAGCTATGGTAGAAATTCAGGCGACAGCCCAGCTGGATGTTCTTGGCAAGAAGTGCCCGGAGCCGAATATGATGATTAAGAGCAAGCTTGATTCAATGAACCCGGGAGATATTCTAGAGATAGCAGGTGATGCGGCGAACAAGAGGAGTATTGAGAGATTTATCAGGATGAGGGGACATAAAACCATCAGTGTTACTGAAGAGGGCGATAAGTTCAGGTTGTTCCTAAAGAAAGCCGAAAAAGAAAAGGGAGACACGCCAATAAGCACATGTGGATTAAAATAATTTGGTTTTTCTCCCAACGCAAACTTTCAATTTATAGAAACGCATTTCCGTCAGGCATATCGTATTTATAAACATAATTTAAGTAATATTGGCATAATTTCATGACTATGAGGAAGATGAATATTGAATTACTGGCTCCGGTCAGCGGCACAGTGCTACAGAATAACGATGAATTGATAACCGACCCGGAATCAACAATTAACCGTAGCCCGTATGTTAAGGGTTGGGTGCAGGTAATACAGCTAAGAAAGCCGGAAGAGTTGAAGGAACTACTAACGCCTGATGAATACATATCATATAATGCCAAAATTATTGTGGAGTAGTCTGTGTTATGAATTTAGAAGACGTATTTTTAATGTCAACAGGAAGCCAGAGACTGTATTGTTGGACCATGCTGAGCTCATGATTATTATCGCAACTATGGACAAGTGTTAACCAATGACACACTGCTGGGTATGCAACCTTGGATTGATTCCTTACAAGGAGGCTCAAGAACTCCAACGCAGGTTGATTACGCTCAGGCAAGAAAGTAGGATTGATGACATCCTGCTCCTGCTGGAGCACCCGCCGACTGTTACTCTGGGCCGTTTCGCCAGTTCGGAAAATATATTGGTTACACCGGACGAACTAAAACGGCGTGGGATTACCCTTTATTCATCTGACCGCGGCGGGGAGGTAACTTTTCACTGCCCGGGGCAGATGGTGGCTTATCCGATTATAGACATCAGGCACAGGGTAGGAAGATTGCGCGATTACCTGCACCAGCTGGAAGAAGTCGCTATAGAGACACTGTCTCGCTTCGACATCATCGCCGGGAGGTGGTCAGAGCACCCCGGTATCTGGAAAGACGGAGAGCAGATAGCCGCCATTGGGTTACTCGTAAGCCGGGGAATAACCATGCATGGCCTTTCACTTAATGTAAACCCAGACCTAAATGATTTTGAAGTAATAAACCTGTGTGGTTTACCGGGTAAGAAAGCCACCTCCATAAGCCGGCTGCTGGGCTATGCGGTGGATATTAACGATGTTTTTCAATGCACTGAGGACACATTCTCCAGTATATTCGGGGTTGAACTTGAAGCTATATCATCAGAACAAGTGATAGGAGACAGTTATGAGGCAAAGTCTGCCGGAGTGGTTTAAGCAGAGGGTGCCGCGAGCCGGTGAAGACTTAGGTGCTGATGCTCTTATAAAGGGGCTTAAGCTGCATACCATCTGTGAAAGCGGACACTGCCCCAATGTACCGCAGTGCTTTCCCGGCGGAGCCGCTTTCCTGATTCTGGGTAACATATGCACCCGCAACTGCAGCTTTTGCGCCGTGGATACAGGACTACCCCCTCCCCCCGACCCAGATGAACCGGCTAATATCGTCGAAGCTGCCAGGCGGCTTAAAATTGATTACGTTTTTATCACTTCGGTAACACGGGATGATATGCCGGATGGCGGCGCCGGTCACTTTGTCCATACAATTGAGCTGATACACCAGGAGTTACCCGGGGTCGGTATGGAGGTCCTCGTGCCGGACTTCAAAGGCAATCCTTCAGCTATTGAAGCCGTGGTGCAGGCAGGGCCAGAGGTAATGGGCCACAATATGGAAACCATACCGCGCCTCTATCCCCAGGTCAGGCCTATGGCTAACTACCAGCGCTCACTTGACGTGCTTCATCAGAGCAAAGAATTCGACCCGGGGGCAGTGACTAAGTCGGGAATAATGCTGGGGCTGGGGGAGACCAGGGACGAGGTGGTAGCGGTTATGCATGATTTACGGCGGGTTGACTGTGACCTATTGACGCTTGGTCAGTATCTGGCACCGTCACGCCAGAATTACCCGGTAATGAACTTCCCCACCCCCCAGGAGTTCGCTGATTATATACCAATCGGACTGGAAATGGGCTTCAAGGGGTTAGCATCAGCACCGCTTATGAGGAGTTCCTTTAAAGCCGGCGAGCTTTATCGTAAGTCTATCCTGAACAATAAATGATGTTATGTTTCTATTTTTTCAAACTAATAGGAAGTGCTTTACCTAATTGGTTAATTTCTCATTAATTCTCCAATTTCCGGCACTCCTGACTACGACTATTAAATCTTCGTAATTCATTATTAATTATGATAATATGTCATAATTTTGAGAATTGTTCTTAATCAAGTATAATATATAAAATTTATTAAGTGAATACTATTTTATGTCAAGTTCTATTGTAGCCGGCGTGGATATAGGCAGTACTACTGTCAAGGCGTTAATATTAAAAGACGGTGAAATAATCGGCGGCCTAATAGGACCAACCGGGACAAACCCGGCGTTAGCCGGTAAACAGATCTTGGATACGGTAGTTAATGACGCACATTATGCAGCCTCGGATGTTAAATATATAGTAGCTACCGGATATGGCCGGGTTTCAGCTCCGTTTGCTGATAAGACAATCACCGAGATAACCTGTCACGGACGTGGTGCACGCCATATATCATCACAGATAAGAACGGTTATTGATATCGGCGGTCAGGATGCCAAAATCGTATCATTGGGTGAAGATGGCAGAGTTATTGACTTCGTTATAAATGATAAATGCGCCTCAGGAACAGGCAGGTTCCTTGAATCTGCGGCACAACTGGTTCTACACGTACCCCTCGAAGACCTGGGTGAACTCTCATCCAAGGCGACAAACATTTGCAAGATTTCAACTACCTGTACCGTTTTTGCTCAAACTGAAATAGTATCCCTGCTCGCAGCCGGAGAGAGCAAAGAAAACGTTATCGCCGGCTTGCACAGTTCAATAGCCAACAGGGTTATCGGCATGGCAAAACGCGTCGGCGTCAAACCGACCATTATGATGACCGGTGGTGTTGCCAAGAATATAGGAGTAATAAAGGCATTAGAGAAAAATTTAAACATGGAAGTAATTGTTCCAAGCGATATTGACCCTCAGCTCGTCGGTGCTCTCGGGGCAGCTTTAATAGCTAACGAAATCTTCACGAATGGCCAAAGAGGGGGTTAGATTTTTGGCAGAAACTACGATTGACTTCAATAATAAAGCGTTACTGGACTCATTGGCCACCAGGCTTGAGCAAGAACCGGCAAGGATAACAGAAGCAAAAAAGGAAGGCAAAAAGGTTGTTGGATATTTCTGCCCCCATATTCCTGAGGAACTTATCCTTGCCGCCGGCATGCTGCCCGTTAGACTGGCATTCGGTGGTGAGCTTGAGCCAGTATCAGCCGGAGAGGATTATTTAAAGTCATATAGTTGCTCTTTTGCCCGCAGCTGCCTGGGTTATAGAAAGCTCTCTGATAATTTCTATTATACTGTTGTTGATGCCATCTGCGTAGCCTATACCTGTGACAGTATGAGAAGAATCCAGGAATACTGGGAAAAGTACTTTGGCATACCGACATTTTCACTCGGTGTAACACAAACCCACGATAGATTCAGGTCGAAACCGCACGCTAAAGAGTATTTTAAGAATGAGTTAAATCTATTGCGAAGTAGATTGGCAGATTTCAGTGGTAAAACAATCAAGGATGGAGATATCCGCAAGACGATAGCGTTATGTAACAAGATAAGGGAGAAGCTATGGCTCTTTTATGAATACCCTCGAAGCAAACAAACGCCGATTGAGTGGCGTGATGTTCTGGATATAACTCACTCAGGTTTCTTGATGGATAGGGCTGATTTTCTAAACGAACTTGTGAAGATAGACCAGGATTTACGAAAGAGAAAAATAGAGGAGATGCCCCCAGATACACGACCCCGCTTAATGATCGGCGGCAGTATAATAGGCATCGGCGACCATAAAGTACTTGATATTATTAAACAGGCAGGTGCCAATATCGTAGCCGATAGCACCTGTACCGGTTCCATGTTTTCCCGTAAAAGAGTAAGCATGTCTGGTATTATAGGAAGCCCCATTGATGCCCTGGCTGAACGATACTTGTATAACGTTCCCTGTCCTTTTATGACCGATTTACCCAAGAGGCTTAACCGGGTCATCAGGATTGCCAGAGACTACGGAGTGCAAGGACTCGTTTACTATAACCTGCAATACTGCGATATTTGGAGGGCGGAGTTTAAATTCATCAAGGACGCTCTATACAAGGAATTATCGGTGCCATCACTTCTTATTGAAACTGATTACTCTCCAACCGACGTTGGTACGATAAGAACCAAGGTCGAGGCATTTCTCGAGATGATTGGAGGGCAATTATGAACCTGCCAAATTTACCTGGATTTGAGAGATTACGCTTCGATACGGAACTGAAAACCTTTGATGGTCTTATGGCTCTATTCCTTAATTCAGCGGAGAGGGTTAGGGCTTCCGGGAAAAAGGTTGTAGCCAAAGGTCCCCTGTCACCTGTTGACCCCATTTATGCTGCCGGTGCGCTGGCTTATGATCCC
>DAOWJL010000017.1 GCA_030640385.1 Dehalococcoidia bacterium
GGGTCAATTTAGCATATGGTAGCGCATACCGGATTCGAACCGGTGATCTCCGCCTTGAGAGGGCGGTGTCCTAGGCCGCTAGACGAATGCGCCACATCTGGTTATTCTACCAGTTGCTTAAAAAGTTCACAAATTATCTCTATAGAGATAATACGAAGTGACCTGTGTTTTAGATAATACCTGGCAAACGATATACTGCGTTAATAAATGATAAATACTTCCATTTGTTATGCCCTGGCTAGTCTGATTCCAGCCTGCGCAATGTTTCCTCACTACTACCAAAGTGATGGGCTATCTCGTGGCGCACTACCCTTTGTATCTCCATCTCAATTTCTTTATCAGTGCGAGCTATCGCTTCAATTGGTTTTTGAAAAATTGTTATTTTATCCGGTACGACCATACCATAATGCCTGCCCCGCCTGGCCTGAGGTACACCTTCATAAAGTCCCAGTAAATGCATCCGTTCACCCACTTTATTACCACCCAGTTGCCTTGATGTCGGATAGTCCTCTACAACTACGTCAACATTTTCCAGTCTGCTTTGAAACTCCGATGGCAATTCATTGATTGCTCTTACCACCAAAACCTCAAACCTCTCTTTTTGCATATCACATAACTCCAGTGCAGAGCCATTTTACCACGTTTCTCCATGATTATGTTTGGATTATAACTATATTTGATCGATGTTATAGGATAGCAAATAAAGGGAGGGGGAAAGTGCGCTGAACCACCAGGTGAATGCGCTAACCTGAAACTGGCTGGGGAAGAAGGATTCGAACCTTCGTTGACGGATTCAGAGTCCGCTGTCCTACCACTAGACGATTCCCCAGCACGTTAAAATTATAGCATCCCGTAAAAACTGAAGCAATGCAAGCTAATCCCAGGGCTACTACTAACTAACTAGTCCCCAGATTACTATTATACTATTTACATCCTGCCTCAAGAAGCTACAATTAGCTTAAAAGCAGTCAAATGAGGTTTTGAAATAAAACGATCAAGAACATCGTATTTTGGCTGAGGTGGCTGGTTATGCCACCACGCGCCAGGTATGTCTACCTGTGGCAGAGAAGCTATCCGCCAAGGGAAATGCGAAGGCATTAACCGAGTGCCCGCAGCATGTACTCCTTAAGTGACCTTTTAACACTATTCAGCAGTGTTGCCATTGCCGAACAAATTTCACTACCTTGTTAGTATAACCCCTATACCGGTAATCTTCTCTTGTCACCCTATCCATATACTCAAGCGAAACTAATCATCCTCATCCTTAATCCTTTTTATTAAAAGAGGAAGGATAAAAATCAGACAGGCAACTAGAAAGACGATGCTGCCGATAAGGTAAAGGATATCGCCATTTTTAACAGCCGAGGTTACAAACAAAACGGCACATATAAGAAACAGAAACCAGCCCCATAGATTGAATTTACTCTCTCGGCTCATTTTATCAGGCATAGTTTTACCTTTCGTTCTTTAATTATAAAAAGACAATGGTAAAGTATATCAACTCAGATTGATACTGGCAATCAGGGTATAATTTGACACCGGATAACCGAACGTTTATTGTTAGTTCTGTCTGGAAAGTGAGCTACCGCTTTGACTGATTTAATGACACTCCAAAAGGTTCTGGATATCCGTTTCAAAGACCCGTCTCTGCTACAGCAAGCGCTTATTCATAGCTCTTATACCAACGAGAACCCTGATACCGCACCAGTTCCCAACGAAAGGCTTGAGTTTCTGGGCGATGCTGTTCTGGGTACGATAATTGCAGAAAAGCTTTACCAGCTTCTGCCCGATGCTACTGAAGGAGAGCTAACCAGATTACGGGCTGCCCTTGTCCGCCGCACCACTCTGTACAGATTAGCCAGGACCATAGGGCTCAGCGAGTATCTTTATCTGGGCAGGGGCGAGGAAGCAAGCGGTGGCCGTCATAAATCCAACAATCTTGCCGGAGCTATGGAGGCAGTTATCGCCGCCATCTTTCTGGATAGAGGTTTTAGCGCCGCGACAGATTTTGTGCTGTGTTTATTTGACACAGATTTAAAGGAATCTGCCAGAAAAGGGGCGGGTATCGACTATAAATCACAACTCCAGCAACTTACCCAGTCCAGGCAGCAGGAAACGCCTGCTTACCGGATAGTGCAAGCCAGCGGGTCGTCTCACGACCCGCTGTTTACTGCCGAGGTATTTATAGGTGATACCATACTGGGAAGGGGTTGTGGAAAAAGTAAAAAATTAGCCGAAGCCGAAGCCGCACACTCAGCACTGGAGCAGCTGGAATAACTTTACACAACAAACCCCCCTCTGTTAAACTTAACCACCAAAGGCGAGAGGTACCGTATGGGAAGGCGAGACTACCGACATCACGAACCTAAAAAACAGAAGAAGCAAGCCAAAAAAACAATTATAACCGACATTTTGCTACCACCGGTAACCGTAGAGGTAATTAAAAAGAAGAAGCGGGAGCCAGAAGAAGAAAGCTAGGGCTCTAAAGGGAATGGAAACCGGGGTGTCCGATTTATTTTCAGTTCAGGTGATAGTATATGGCCGCGTGCAGGGTGTCCTTTTTCGTGATTTTACCTTGAAGCGAGCCAGCGAGCTGGGTATAGTCGGCTATGTTCGTAACCTGCGCGGCGTCAGAGCGGTGGAGGTTCAGGCTGAGGGGGAAAGAGCGAAACTGGAAGAGCTGATAGGCAATCTTAAAATAGGCCCCCCCGAAGCCAAGGTCGAAAAAACGGATATCAACTGGTCAGATTACAGCGGGGATTACTCCCGCTTCAGTATAAGATATTAGATAATACCCCAAGCTTAATTTTTAAGACGCTTATATCTCAAGAACTGCTTCAGCTTCCTTAATCAAATCCAGATAACCCATTTTAATACCCAGATACCTGGAAGCCTCGAGGTCAGTCTGAAAAGGATCACCGATAAATACCTGGCCACACTCCTCAATTTCACCCTTGCCCGATTCCTGCTGGCTGCTGAACTTCTGACGGGCTTCTATAATACCCATGTCGAAGGGCAGTGTAAAATACAGGTCAGTCAACACTTTTTCTATCCCCAGGTTATAAAGCTCATCCCAACCGCCGCGAGAGCTATCGCCATATTTACCACTCGGTAAGAGAGTTAGTAAATTCCTTATAGACAGATGACCCGCACCGCCGATTACCTTTAAAGGGGATACGCTTATTAAATAATCGCTGGATAAAACAACATTGGGCACCCAGAAGGTGGGTATTGCCAGCGGTTTGGGAAGGGGATTATCAACCTCCACCCAGATACAGTCTTTAACATCAAGCGTCAGTACCCTCGGGAAATCGTAGCCCAGAGCCTGATATAGCGGGTATATGGGCTCGCCGGTCTGAGTACCATCAAGCAGCAGGATATCGGCGTCACTTATCTTCCTGATACCCTCAATTATTACCGACAGCATCTCCCGGCTGGTGGTCACCGGATAGGGTACCGGGCAACAGGCGTTTGGTTTTATCAATACCCGCCGTGCCCTCGATATTATCGAAGGAGCTTTGAAGTAAAAGTTACCAGCATCAAATCTCAATAGTCATCCCCCACTATATATTCCATCAGGCAGCTCTTTCTGCAAGCTCACTGGCTATATTTAAATCTGCCTTTGTATTCACATTGAAAAAGCTCAGGTGCTGCGGGTCAAAGTTATCTATTTCCTCGGCTTCCACATATCTTACCTTAACCATGTTAAGCAAATTATCAATTTTAAGATTATCATCAACAAGCAACTTCTCTATAGCTCCAAGGCAGTTCTTTGAATAAACTGCATGTAGTGGTTCGACCATATCCCCCAGCCGGGGGATAGCTATATCAAAGCCAGCCGAAACTTCCAGCATATAATCGATTAAATTTTTGTTCAGAAAGGGCAAATCACAGGCAACAACGACGTTATAAGCAGAGTCTGAGTTGATTAATCCGGAATAGATACCAACCAGCGGTCCTTTGCCACGATAGATATCGGTTACTATTTTCAGCTTCTGATCGCTAACAACCTGAAAAAGCTTTTCCCCCTCGGTAATAACTATGATAATATCGCTATTCAGAAAGCTAAGCCTGGATACTACCCGCTGTAATAGATTTTCACCATCAAGTTCTACTAACGCCTTACTGCGCCCAATGCGCAAGCCCTTGCCGCCAGCAAGAACAATACTACTCGCGCTCAAACCCGGTTACATCCATCCTAGAGTCAAACCCCTTAAATAATTCTACCATTGAAGTCAATGCTTGTAAATGGGATTGGGAACTAAATACTGTGTTGTTAGCTAATATATGCGGGTGATATAATCTCTACTATGAAGGTCTCAGAGCTGGGGGAGTTCGGTCTTATCGACCTCCTTGCTGAAGTGGTCGGCGAATCCCGGGATAGTAAGGCTGCCCCCCTGCAAAAACCCATAATCGGCATCGGCGATGATGCCGCCGCCTGGTACTGTAACGAAACGATAGAACTGGCTACCGTTGACAGCCTTATTCAGGGAGTTCACTTCACCCCGGATACAACCGGCTGGCACGATCTGGGTTGGAAAGCGCTGGCGGTCAGCCTGAGCGACATTGCTGCTATGGGTGGTGCTCCCAGATACGCATTGGTTTCACTGGGGCTACCCGGATATACAGAGGTCGGGGATGTTACCAAACTTTACAGGGGTATGGTTGAGATGGGGAACCGATTCGGTGTCGTCATAATCGGCGGTGATACCAGTAATGCACCACTTGTAATTATCAACACCACGGTATTCGGCAGTGTTCAGGGGGAGGTCAAAAACGTTCTCACCCGCTCGGCAGCCAGAGCCGGCGATAAGATAGCGGTTACCGGATATCTGGGTGGGGCTGCCGCCGGGCTGGAAATGCTTAGCCGTAAAGTTGAACTTTCCCGGGAAGACGGTAATTCATTGAAGCAGGCTTTTCTGCACCCCACCCCACGGGTAACCGAAGGCCAGATACTGTTACAGCAGGGGGTAAAAACAGCCATAGATATCAGCGACGGCCTGATTTCAGACCTTGGCCATATATGCCGGGCAAGCAAAGTAGGTGCCCGGATTGAGGTCGAGCGGGTGCCGGTTCACCCTGTGGCTAAAGCCAATTTTAAAGGAAAAGCCCTTGAAATGGCTCTGGCTGGCGGCGAGGGCTATGAGCTGCTATTTACCGCCAGTGATGATATCATTAACAAGGTCGGCAAGGTGGTTTCCTGCCCGGTAACGGTTATCGGTGAAATTATAGCCGACGATACAGGCAAAATAACACTTGTTGATAAGCATGGTGAAACGCTAAAACCGGCCAGGACAGGCTGGCAGCATTTTAAGGCAGAAAGCTGAATTACCTTATTCTATGGAGCACTTTGATTTAATCAGTCACAATCCGTCAGAGACCCATCGGCTTGGAACAAACATCGGCAGGCTGGCAATACCGGGTGATATTTTCCTGCTGGTGGGCAAACTGGGAGCGGGTAAAACCTGCCTTACCCAGGGCATTGCCCGCGGGCTGGTGATAGAAGAATATATACCCAGCCCTTCTTTTGTCCTCATTCGCGAGTTTTACGGCCGGTTACCGCTGTACCATATCGACCTCTACCGCCTTGACCTTCCGCAAGAGATTGCCGACCTGGGGCTGGATGACTATTTATATGGCATGGGTATCTGTGTGATAGAATGGGCTGAAAAAGGCTCTAACCTTATGCCACCGGAGCATATGCTCATCAAGATAGACTACCTCGGCGATACCGAGCGTAGCTTTCAACTGGAGGCGTATGGCCGGCGCTACATTGAAATGCTTGATAGATTAAAGATTGAGAAAGACTGATGTATCTGGCGATAGACACTTCAACCAATAATGCCAGCCTAGCTATCATCAAGGAAGGCCAGGTGCTGGCTGAACTCACCTGGTTCAGCCAGCAGAACCACTCCGTAGAGCTTATGCCCAACCTTAACCGATTGCTGGAAAAAACAAAAACAAATCTAAAATCTACAGGCGGTATTATTGTCGCCATAGGGCCGGGAAGCTTTAACGGGTTGCGAGTCGGTGTCAGCACAGCCAAGGGGCTGGCTTTCGGCATGGAAGTACCCCTGGTCGGCATCAACACCCTGGAAGCGGCTGCCTACCAGTATGCCGAAACCGGGCTACCGGTCTGCCCGATACTCAACGCCGGCAGGGGCGAGATTGCCGCCGCCATCTACCAGATGAAAGATAATCAATGGCGCCAGATTACCAATCAGCATATAACTACGACAGATGACCTTATTGCGCACATAACCGATAAGACCATCTTTTGCGGCGAACCGGCAATAGCTGTCCTGGAGCAGCTTAAAGATAAACTGGGGCAGAAAGCGATTATACCATCCCCGGCCTCAAGGTTGCGGCGGGCTGCTTTCCTCGCCGAACTGGGAATAAAAAGACTTGAGGCTGGCGACTACGACGCTCCGGCCAGCCTGCAACCCATCTACATGAGACTGCCGCCGATTAATCAGCCGAAACGTCCAATCCAAATAGTAAAAGCCGAGCGATAAAGAAAGGAACAAAATGGAAAAAACACTGGTTCTTATAAAACCTGACGCCACGCAACGGGGGCTAGCCAGCGCTATCTTAAGCCGCCTGGAGAAGCTGGGGTTAAAAATGGTTGCCATTAAAATGCTTCACCTGGATAAGCAGCTTGCCCGACAGCACTATGCCGTCCATAAAGATAAACCTTTCTTTAGCAGCCTGGTAGACTGTATCAGCTCAGCCCCGATAGTAGCTGCCGTCTTCGAGGGGTATAAAGCCGTTGAGCGAGCCAGGGAAGTGATGGGTGCCACCGACCCGGCAAAGGCTGAAGCGGGCACTATAAGGAGTGATTTTGGGGTGGATATCGAGCACAATTCCGTTCACGGCTCCGATTCAACAGAGACCGCCGAGATAGAAATCCGTCTGTTCTTTACCGAGAACGAGATTTTCTCATCATAGCCAACTTATTGAATCCTGACCACCGGGCTTGCCTGGCTCCATAGCTCGTCCAGCTGATAATAGTCGCGCTCGGTGGGGGCAAATATATGGATAACGACATCACCGTAATCAAGGAGCAGCCACCCCGAATCCACAGTGCCCTCGCGGTGGCGGGGTAAAATGCCCTCCTTCTTCAGTGAATGCAAAACCTCATCATAAATGGCATTAATCTGCCGGCTGGACTGACCGTTACACATAACAAAATAATCGGCAAAGCTGACAATGCCCCGTACATCAAGCAGTACGATATCGTCTGCCTGCTTATCGCTGGCAATTTCAACTGCTTTACGCGCTACTTCTATAGTTTCCAGACTTTATACTCCTGTAACAGAAGACTGGAATAACATTATATCACAACCGCAAAGCAGCAGGCGTGATATACTATATAGAATGGCAGGTTTACTTTTCGGCACCGCCGGTATTCCTCTCAGCACCTGGCCACAGACGACAATAAACGGCATCAACCGTGTTGCCGAACTGGGGCTGGACTGTATGGAGCTGGAGTTTGTTCAGGGAGTATACCTTAAAGAAGAGGATGCCATACCGGTAGCCGATGCAGCCCAAAAGGCTGGCATCAGACTGTCTGCTCATGCTCCTTACTTTCTCAATTTTAATGCCCACGAGCCGAGAAAGCTAAGAGCCAGCCAGGGAATACTGTTCAAAGCCGCTCATATCGCCTCGATCTGCGGTGCCGGGAATGTGGTCTTCCACGCCGGTTTTTATCTTGGCGACCCGCCGCAAGAAACCTACCAGACAATTAAAAAGTACCTGGCGGAGGTGGTTACTAAATTGAAAGAGGAGGATATCCGGCTATGGCTCAGGCCGGAGGCCAGTGGTAAGGGCAGCCAGTTCGGCAGCCTGGAGGAAATACTGGAACTCTGTGCCGAACTCGAGGGGGCAGCCCCCTGTATTGATTTCGCCCATTTACATGCCCGCACCGGCAAATTCAATTCATACCCGGAATTCACCTCGGTTCTTGAACAGGTAAGGGAGAGGCTGGGTGATAACGCCCTAAAAAACCTGCACCTGCATATCTCCGGTATTGAATTCAGTGCCAAAGGAGAGAGAAGACACCTGGAGCTGCAGGAATCAGACCTGCAGTATAATGAGCTGCTGAGGGCATTAAGGGACTACGATGCCGGGGGAACGGTTATCTGCGAAAGCCCCAATCAGGAGGAGGATGCCCTTCTGCTCAAGTCAAGCTTTAACGCCATCTCTCCGAATAAATAATACTATATTCTTTTTATATTGATATCCGTTTCTGGTATAATATAGTCAGGATAACAAAAGAACCGCAGCTTTATTGAGGTAATAATGAGAATAAATTGGAAACGCAGCCTTATTTTCTATATCGCTATTATTGCCGCCGCAGTAATCCTCTTCACCGTAATCCTGCCATCGGGAGAGAAACCGAAGGAAATAGCACTAAGCAAAGCTATAACCATGTCCCAAGGTGGCGAAATAACGAAGATTGTCGTGGAAAACGAAACCCTGAATATTACGGACACCGATGGCGTCGAATATATAACCTATAAAGAGGTATCCACAAGCATATACGAGATTGAAGGGTTAAATCTTGAAAACGTAGAGATTGATATAAAGGGGAGCGGGGGCATTAATTGGGGTGCATTATTTATAAACATCCTGCCGTTTTTATTCCTGGGCGGCCTGCTGTTCTTTATATTCAGCCAGGCGCGCGGCGCTAACAGCCAGGCTATGAGCTTTGGCCGTTCAAAGGCACGCATGTTTAACGCCAACACGCCAACCGTGACCTTCGATAATGTCGCCGGTGTCGAGGAAGCCAAGCAGGAGTTACAGGAAGTTGTGGACTTTCTCCGCTCCCGTGAGAAGTTCGAGGCACTGGGAGCGCGCATCCCCAAGGGTATGTTGCTCATAGGTCCGCCGGGAACCGGCAAAACATTGATGGCACGGGCTATAGCCGGCGAGGCCGGCGTGCCCTTCTTCTCGATAAGCGGCAGTGAATTTGTAGAGATGTTCGTCGGTGTCGGAGCCTCCAGGGTGCGTGACCTCTTCGCACAGGCGAAGCGTAATGCTCCCTGCATTATCTTTATTGATGAAATTGACGCCGTCGGCCGTCACCGCGGCGCCGGGCTGGGCGGTGGCCACGATGAGAGAGAACAAACCCTGAACCAGATTCTGGTGGAGATGGACGGCTTTGACACCAACACCAGTGTTATTGTTGTTGCCGCCACCAACCGGCCGGATATACTCGATACCGCCCTGCTGCGTCCCGGCCGCTTTGACCGGCGCATAGTCCTCGACCTGCCGGATATCACCGGCCGAACCGCCATTCTTAAAATACATAGCAAGGATAAGCCCTTAGAGGATCCTGTTGATCTGGTATCACTGGCTAAACTGACGGTTGGTTTCAGTGGCGCCGACCTGGAAAACCTCGTCAATGAAGCCGCCATCCTTGCCGGCCGGCGCGACAAGAAGACAATTGGTGTAGAGGAGCTTGAGGAGTCTGTAGACCGAGTGGTAGCCGGTCCAGAAAGAAAGAGCCGTAAAATCAGCCCCAGGGAAAAGGAAATCACTGCCTACCATGAGGCCGGGCATGCACTTGTAGCCAGGATGCTGCCCAACGCCGACCCGGTACATAAAATATCTATAATAGCCCGCGGCATGAGCCTGGGCCATACGCGTCAGCTACCCACTGAGGACAGATATTTAAAGACCCGTCTCCAATTCGAGGATGAGCTGGCTACGCTGATGGGGGGTCGGGTAGCCGAAGAATTAGTATTTAACGAGATGTCTACCGGTGCTTCCCATGATATAAAAATAGCTACCGACGAAGCTCATAGAA
>DAOWJL010000074.1 GCA_030640385.1 Dehalococcoidia bacterium
CTCCTTTTTACCCAAAGAGGCACAACATATATCCATTACTGTGCCTTATTTAGTTATCTATAAGAAAACCGATAGATACAGGAAAGAAGGTGAAGAAATTGAAAAAGTGGCTTCTGGTAATAAGGGCTCCATTTCTGGTTCTGACACCGATGCTGGCATTTATGGGTACTGCTATTGCCTGGTGGTATGATGGTGTCTTTAATCCTGGCTATGCCCTGCTGGCTTTCGCCGGTATGTTGCTGGCTCATATAAGCGTCAATGTGCTTAATGAGTATTTTGACTACAGGAGCGGCGTTGACCTTGAAACCATAAAAACGCCTTTCAGTGGTGGCAGCGGCGCCCTTCCTGCCGGGCTGCTCAAGCCAAACCAGGCTTTATGGCTTGGTTTGGCCAGTTTAATACTGATTATACCCATAGGCATCTTTTTTGTAATTAACGTTGGCTTGGGCTTACTGCCGTTGCTCCTTATAGCCGTTGCCTGCATTGTTCTGTATACGCCGCTGATACTCAAAATGGGCTGGCCCGAGTGGGCACCCGGCATCGGATTCGGGACTTTGCCCATTCTGGGATTCTATTTTGTGCAGACTGGTGACTATAGTATGCCGGCCATTGTTGCCTCTATACCTATCGGTATTCTGGGTCATAATCTGCTGTTGATTAATGAGCTACCTGACGTTGATGCCGACAAAAAGGCTGGCAGGAGAAACCTGCCCATCTTCATCGGCAAGGCAAAAGCAAGCATGGTCTATTCGGTGCTTACGGTTAAAGTTTACCTCTGGATAATCGGCGGCGTTGTGGCTACCTGGGTAATAGGCAGTGATGTAATACCAGCCTATTGTCTACTGGCCCTGATAACATTACCTTTCGCCATAAAGGCTATAAAAGGTTCAAGGCAGTATGATGATATGTCCCGGTTGGTACCGGCTTTAGCCAGCAATGTGGCTACTTTTCTGGTAACCACATTACTGCTGGGTGTCGGTTATGTTCTGGCTGGAGCTTTATAGAATCAATGGCAGGCACCTCTGGTAAAGCTGCCCGGAGCCGTTTTTTGCATCGGGTGTTTATCTTCACCGCCTGCTTTTCGGCGTTGTCAGTGTTCATACGGCAATTAAATAATAATCTTTAGGAGTAGTTTGTTGCCCAGAAGTGACCTTATTCTTTTACATGCACCGCATGTCTATGATTTTCGCAAGAAGACGCTTCTCTACGGGCCGGTAAGCGACCTGGTGCCGGCGACGCCGGTCTTTGAGATGTACCCCTTCGGTCTTACCAGCATCGCCGATTATCTGGAGAGGGCTGGCCATCGGGTGCGGATTGTCAATCTTGCCGGACGTATGCTGAGAGATAAAAACTTTGACGCCGAGAAGTTCATAAAGAAACTGCAAGCCGGTGTTTTTGGCATAGATTTACACTGGCTGGTTCACGCACACGGTGCCGTTGAAGTTGCCCGGGTGGTAAAGAAATACCACCCTCAGGCGAAGGTGGTAATGGGCGGTTTCTCTGCATCTTACTTCTATAAAGAGTTGCTCGGCTATCCTGAAATAGACTACGTGCTGAGGGGGGACTCAACAGAAGAACCCTTGCGACAGCTTTTAGAGATAGTGAAGAAAGGACAATCACCGGAGGCTGTGCCCAACCTCGCCTGGAAAGAAGATGGAGGCAATATAAGAGAAAACCCCTTCTCCCATGTGCCCGATGATATTGGTAATATCATGATTGATCACTATGATGGCATTGTGCGCTCTGTCCTCCGCCATCGTGACCTGGCGAGCATAATACCCTTCAAGGATTGGCTGCGCTATCCGGTGACGGCTGTCTTTACCTGCCGCGGCTGTAATCATAATTGCGTGATATGCGGTGGTTCAAACGCCGCCTTTCGCACCTTTCTCAACCGGGATAAAACCGTGTTTCGCTCACCGCAGGCGATAGCCAGGGATATAAAGAATATCGGCAGATTCAGCCGGGGACCTGTTTTTATACTGGGTGATATACGCCAGCAGGGGGACGAGCGTGCTAACGAACTGCTGGAAATACTTGCCCGCGAAAAGATCAAAAGCCAGCTTATGCTTGAAGTGTTTAATCCGCCACCGACCGATTTCCTGCAGAGACTGAGCCGGGCGGCTCCTAAGTTCTGCCTTGAGATTTCACCTGAATCTCACGACCCGGCAATAAGAAGAGCTGCCGGTAAACACTATTCCAATGAAGAGATGGAGCAGATGATTGCCGATACCCTTGCCGTTGGTTGCAAGCGAATTGATATATTCTTTATGGTTGGCATACCCGAACAAACCCCCCGGTCGGTAATGGAGACGGTTGATTACTGTCAGCACCTGCTGGAAAGGTTTAAAGGGGATAAAAGAATTGCCCTGTTCATCGGGCCGCTGGCGCCCTTCCTTGACCCGGGCAGCCTTGCCTTTGAGCAGCCGCAGAAATACGGCTATAAAGTCCTGCTGCATACACTGGAGGAGCATCGCCAGGCATTGCTGGCACCGAGCTGGAGGTACACCATCAACTACGAGACAAAGTGGATGGACCGCCACCAGATTATAGACACAACCTATGAAGCCATCCTGCGCCTTACCCGCCTCAAGGCTAAATACGGATTGATTTCCAAAAAGATGGCTGAAATACAAGAGTGGCGCATTAACACAGCCCTGGAGCTGGAAAAACGCATCGGCGAGATATGGCACTCCGATAACCGCCAGGAAGAACTCGCGCTGCTTAAAACGCAGGTGGATAAAATAAACGCCCTGCGGGCTAATGAAAGAGATGAACTTGAGCTGCCCGTTGGCCCTGGCAAACTGAGGTACTTATCTTCACTCTGGTCACTGTTGAGAAAACGCAGCTAATCGCAAATAATAATAAACAGGCTCCAGGATTTACCTGGAGCCTGTTGTTTTCGTTCCTTACTCCTCCCGCCTGGTATCTAAACCAGATGTCTCCACTTTAAACGGGAGTTTTAAATAATTACGAGGAGCTCAAGAACCTTCCTCTGCCCCTCGCTGATATTTTATAGTTTTTCCCCACCACCTACCAGCGAGGGGCCTGCCTTAGGAAAAAACCTTCGGCATAACAAAGAAAATAATAGCTTCATTATACATCCTCCTTTCGCCAGTTTTAGGGGTGAATCTCCTATCACCCTCTAATTCTATTAATAGCACTTTGTGTTCAAATTGTCAATTATTTACGGTGAAGTCTGGTTGTCTGGTAGCTTGTGTTTCTGCCTTAGAGGGCTTATCATTAGCTTATTCAAGAAGCAGTGCTATTTTCTTTATCTATAGTCCGCGGTTAATAGAAGGAGGGTGGCTATGATAAGGATTTCAATTCAGGGAGCCCTGAAAGAGCTTGGTAAGGTGACCTCAATGATTAAGATTATGGGGAGCTATAAAAAAGCCCTCTTACCAAGGAATAATATTGTCATTTTTTTTGAAGCAGGTTGATATACAGGAGCGGGACTACAATCAGAATATTATAACATATATTTAATTGACAAATAAATAGTTCTTATAGTATAGTATCTGTGTTCTGTGCTTTGCTTCATTTTAAATAGATTAATTACTGTCTTACATTGTGGTATAATCCTGGTGGAGGCGGATAGGCTCTGGTGGGCTTCGCGGACTTCAAATCCGTTGGCGGCAATTCAATTGCCGCGGGGGGTTCGATTCCCTTCCCCTCCGCCACTATCCGGTGGAGTTATTGATAAGCTCAGTAAAGGAGGTGAGATAATTGGCTGAAGTTAATATCAATCTTACTGCCCATTCTCATTATTCCGGCTGAGCTGCCAAAATAAGTCCGGGTGACTTGGATAAAGCAATACGCTGCCTACCACGCCAGAATGACCCAAATTTGATTGTCGGGCTTGACCGGGCAGATGATGCCGGTGTCTATAAGTTAAGCAGTGAGCTGGCTATTGTCCAGACAGTAGACTACATAACGGCCATAGTTGATGACCCTTCCGCATTTGGTATGATTGCCGCCGCTAACTCTTTAAGCGATGTCTACGCCATGGGGGGCAGACCGGTTACGGCGATGAACATTATTGCCTTCCCCAGTGATACCATGGATATATCGGTCATGACGCAGGTTCTTAGCGGGTCGCTTGTCAAGCTAATCGAAGCCGAGGTTACGCTGGTCGGCGGTCATAGTGTCAGGAACAGCGAGCTTAAGTATGGATTATCTGTTACCGGCGTTGTTCATCCGGAGAGGGTGATAACCAAAAGCACTGCCAGGGTAGGGGACAGGTTGATACTGACCAAACCGCTGGGCACCGGAATTCTAACTACGGCGCTAAAAGCCGGCCTGCTTAAAGCCGAAACCAAAGCCAAGCTTACCGAACAAATGGTAAGACTGAATGATAAGGCTGCCATGGCTATGGTTGATGTCGGGGTTAACGCCTGTACTGATATTACCGGTTTTGGCCTGCTGGGGCATACCTGCGAGATGGCCGAAAACAGCCAGGTGGCTGTTGAAATATTTGTTGATAAGGTGCCCTTTATCCCTGAAACCCTGGAGTTTGCCCGCATGGGGCTCGTCCCGGAGGGTATGTACGCCAACCAGGAATTCCGCGTCGATATGGTTAAAGATAGTGAAACCGATGAAGATTTACTTAGCGTTCTCTATGACCCTCAGACCTCGGGCGGCCTGCTTATATCGGTACCGGCAGAGAAAGCGGAAGCGTTACTCGCCAGCATCCGGCAGGGTGGCGATGGAGAGGCGGCTATAGTAGGGCAAGTAGTAGATAAGCCTGAAAGCCAGATTATATTGGTATGAGTTCTGCTATAAATAATAAGGAACTGCGTAAGTTACCGTCTATAGAGAAAATCCTGGAAGCGGCTGAAATCAAGCCTGAAATAGACAGGTACTCGCGGGCACTGGTAACCCGGGCGGCGCAGACCGTGCTGGACGAAACCCGCCGGCAGATCGTTGAAGGTGCTATCTGCCCCGGGGAAGATGAACTATTTGGACGGATCAGGCGCTTCTTAATCCGGGAGTGGCCCGGTTTCTTAAACCCGGTGATTAATGCCACCGGCGTTATAATACATACCAACCTTGGCCGGGCGCCTTTATCACAGCCGGCGCTTGAGTCTTTATCAAACCTCAGTGGCAATTTCTGTAATCTGGAATACGACCTGTTGGGCGGCAAGCGTGGTGCCAGGGCAAGGGAAGTAGAGAAGCTGCTGTGCCTGCTGACCGGTGCCGAAAGTGCCCTGGTGGTTAACAACAATGCCGCCGCCGTCCTGCTGGTGCTGATTGTACTTGCCCGAAACAAGGAGGTTATCGTCTCGCGGGGAGAGCTGGTGCAGATTGGCGGTGGCTTCCGTGTCCCTGAAATTATGCAGCAGAGTGGCGTCCGCCTCGTAGAAGTTGGTACTACCAACCAGACCTATATCAAGGATTATGAGCAGGCTATAGGCGGTGAAAGCGCTATGCTATTAAAGGTACATCAGAGTAATTTTATAATCAAAGGTTTCACACATTCGGTTAGCACCTCAGAGTTAAAAGCACTGGGCAAAAAACACGATTTGCCGGTTATCTATGACCTGGGTAGCGGGGCTATGCTCAATACCGAAGACTTTATGTCGGCTCATGAGCCGACAGTTCAGGAGGCGCTGGCAGACGGTAGTGATGTTGTCTGTTTCAGCGGTGATAAGCTTCTGGGCGGACCTCAGGCTGGTATAATCCTGGGTAAAAAGTCCTGTGTTGATAGACTCCGCAGCCACCCCATGATGAGGGTAATTCGTATCGACAAAATGGTGGCGGCAGCACTGGCGGTTACTCTCAAGCACTATCTGCAGAAGGAAGCCGTGGAGAAGATTCCCGTCTGGCAAATGATAGCCGTCAGCCTCGAAGAGATTGAATCCAGAGCTGAGTCTGTTGTTAAAAAGCTGGCAGATGTCGGAATAATAGCCGGTATAATAGATGGCAGTAGTATGGTGGGCGGCGGTTCGTTACCGGACCAGACATTACCTACCAGACTGGTAGCCATAAAACCGCCATACCCGTTGGTGGACTTCACCTCCCGGCTGCGGCTGGCAACGCCGCCCTTGCTGGGCAGGGTTGAGGATGAACATTTCCTCATTGATATGCGTACCGTTATGCCATCTCTGGATGATATACTGGTTAAAGTTATAAAAAGCGTATCGTCCAAAGCGGAATAATAACCATGTTGACCATTGGCACGGCCGGGCATATTGACCACGGTAAATCCTCTCTTGTTAAGGCGCTGACTTTTATAGACCCGGATAGATTACCTGAAGAAAAGGAGCGCGGTATGACCATAGACTTGGGTTTTGCCTGGCTGCAGGCATCTTCCGGAGAGATGGTCGGCATCGTCGATGTTCCGGGGCATGAGCACTTTGTACGCAATGTAATACCCGGGCTGGGTGGCATCGACGCCGCCCTGCTGGTTGTCGCCGCTGATGACGGCTGGATGCCGCAGACAGAGGAGCATGTGCAGATTCTGGACATGCTGGGTGTGAAAGATGGCATCGTTGCCCTGACAAAGATTGACCTTATTGATGACCCTGACTGGCTGGAGTTGGTTGAAAAGGAGATAGCGGAAAAGTTAGCACTAACCGGCCTGAGGAATGCACCCATAATAAGGGTCAGCAGCAAAAACGGCAGCGGTATTCAGCAGCTGAAAGAAGCCATTGACAGGCTGGTACTGGAACTGGTTCCCAGGAAGGATATCGGTAAACCACGCCTGCCGGTAGATCGTGTATTTACGATGAAGGGGAGTGGAGTGGTGGTAACCGGGACGCTCATCAACGGCAGCCTCTCTGCCGGCGATGAAGTCTTTGTCTCTCCGGGCGGGCAGGCGGCACACATCCGCTCTATAGAGAGCTATAAGCAGCAGGTGAACAGGGCACAACCGGGCAGCCGGGTAGCCCTTAACCTTACAGGTGTTAAAAAGTCTGGCCTTGAGCGTGGCGATATTATTATGGCAATTAACGCCAGAACAAGTCGTATAGTCGATGTTGAGTTGAGATTGATACCGCGACTTGCCAATCCCCTGAAAACAAATAGTGAACTTGTATTCTATTTAGAGACCAGGGAGCTTCTGGGCAGGATAATTTTATTCGGCAGGAATGAAGTCCCGGCGGCGGGAACAGCTATGGCTCAAATCCGCTTTAACAGTGGTGTATCGACATATATCGGCGAGCACTTTATCGTCAGGCGGCAGTCGCCGGCGGTTACCATCGGTGGCGGCGTTATTTTGGACCCGCCGGCGGCTAAGTTTAGAGTCAGAGATACAGATAAAACAATCGCTTTTCTTGAGCGTCGGAAAAGCCTTGCACTTGGAGAATTAGTACTGACGGAAGTGGAAAAGAGCAGGTATATAGAGAGAAAAGGATTTCTGGAAAACTGCTGTTATTCGGCAACGGAAGTAGCCGACCATATAAAACTGCTCCGGGAACAGAACCGGCTTGTGGCAACC
>DAOWJL010000006.1 GCA_030640385.1 Dehalococcoidia bacterium
CCGCCGGTGAAAACAAAGCCGAAGATTAACATAAACAGCACCGGGAAGGCAAAGGTGAAAAACAGAGCCGTCCTGTCCCGGACAAACTGCTTGAAATTAGCCATCAGTAGTCTGTTGAAGGCTCTCATTCCCTTATCTTCCTTCCGGTAAGCTTTAGGAACACATCCTCCAGAGTAGCCTCCCGTACATAAAGGTCTTTAAGCTGGTCGGTAATATCCGCCTTCTCGGCGTACTTCAGTATAGCCGACATAGTCACCGGTATATTTTCGGAATACATAATGACCTCGTTATTGCTGACCATTACCTCTTTGGCTCCGGGGAAAGATTGTAAAACAACCTTCGGCGGAGCCGGTTCCAGTTCAAACTGGATAGCGCTTTCTTTAAAATAGGTATTAATCAATTCTCTGGGAGAATCCATGGCGATAATCTGACCGTGGTCAATTATTGCCACCCGGTCGCAGAGACGCTCCGCCTCTTCCATATAGTGGGTGGTAAGAAAAATTGTTTTGCCTTTGCTGCGCATGTCCTCTATAAACGACCACAAACCCCTTCGTGCCTGAGGGTCTAATCCGGTTGTCGGCTCATCCAGAAAAGCTATATCCGGGTCATTAATCAATGCCATAGCTACCGATAGGCGCTGCTGTTGACCGCCGGACAGGTTTTTAACAAGCACCTTGCGGCTGTCTTTCAGTGCCAGCAGCTCCAGCATATCGTCTACCGGTACGGAGCGCTTATAGAAGCCGGCAAATAGCTCAAGTATCTCCTGGACGGTTACCAGTGGCAACAGGGATGGTGCCTGGAGCTGGATACCGATTCTCTGTTTTATTTTGGACGGTACTCTGGCTACATCCAGATCCAGAACAGAGATATGGCCGGAGTCTGCCGTACGCAGCCCTTCTATTATTTCGACAGTGGTCGTCTTGCCGGCGCCATTGGGGCCCAGCATGCCAAAGGCTTCGCCCTGCATAACCCGGAAGCTTATGTCGTTTACTGCTTTAATGTCGCCATAGCTTTTAACCAGGTGTTCTACATTAATAACCATGGAGGGGATTTCTTTTTTAGTCGTCGTCATCACCTGGCTGACTGTCTTCCCTGGTTTTTTCTTCAGCCGACATCTTTTTCAGCTCTTCTATTGATGGTACTTCTTCGGGAGGCAGGTTTGAAAACTCCGCCCACTGCTGGTAGAGTTTTCTAATTTTTCTTTCGCGGCCGAAGGTATTTCTTATTGCCTTGGCAACTGTCTTTGCCTTTTCTTCAACTATCTTAGCCTTTTCCTCAATGAAATCCCTGGCTAACTGTTCACCGCCAGGCTTTCCCTCGGCAAGAGATAACATTTTACCGCAATTAGGGCAAAAATTGCTCTGGGTGATTAGTTTCTGTCCGCAGTAGGGGCAGAATTGCAGCCTCGCTGCTTTGTTTATCGTTTCTATATTCCCGCCACAGTAGGGACAGAAGGTCAAATCTGTTGAGAAGACGGATTCATCTATATCTTTGTTGCAGCTTGGACACTTCATCTGTTGTGCCTCTTTATTAATAGATAAGCTATGCCGATCAGGGCATAATTATAGCACGCTGTTGTTGTGAATAAAACCCACTCCTGCTGCTTAATGGACAGGATAAAGAGCAGGGATTATAATCTTGGTGGCTATGGATTTTCAAATAGAACCCAGGGTTCTTATCGGCCGCCAGGAGATAGAGGTTACCGTTTGTCGGCTGGCGGCACAGATAAATGAAGACTATCGTGGCAAGAAGCCCATCCTGGTTGCCGTCTTAAAGGGCGCCTTTGTTTTTCTGGCTGACCTGATTCGGCATCTTGATTTACAGGTGGAAGTGGAGTTCGTCTGTTTATCCAGCTACGGGCAGAGCCGGGAGAGTTCGGGAAAGGTCAGAGTGGTTCAGGGTCTTTGTACTGATATTCGAGGTCGGGATGTGCTTATTATTGAAGATATAATTGATACCGGCCTGACAACGGATTTTCTGCTGGATTACCTCAGCCAGCAGGAGCCGTCTTCTGTAAAGGTATGTGCCCTGACCAGCAAGCCGTCGCGGCGGAAGCTTCCGGTTAACATTGACTACTTGGGCTTTACTGTGCCGGATAAGTTTCTTATTGGCTATGGTCTGGACTGGGACGAGAAGTTCCGTCACCTGCCCGATATATGTTTTATTGAAGAGGAGTAACAATGACTTCCGGTCTTGCAAATTTAATCTCGGTGGCTAAGGGTGAATGCCCGGCTGACTTGGTTCTATCTAACGCCAGGGTGGTCAATGTCTTTAATGGCGAGGTGGAGGTGGGCAATGTGGCGATTTATGGTGGAATGATTGCCGGTATCGGGGATTATCGTGAGGCAGGACAGATTATAGACCTGGAGGGCAGATATCTGGCACCGGGCCTCATCAACGGACATACCCATATCGAAAGCTCGATGCTGGATATAGACCAGTATGCCCGGGTGGTGGTTGCCAGGGGTACGCTGGCAGTTATCACCGACCTGCATGAACTGACAAACGTCTGTGGCATTGGTGCTATCAGGTATATTCTAAACTCCGCCCGTCGCCTGCCCCTGGAGCTCTTTCTGACGGCTCCTTCCTGTGTACCGGCGACCCGCTTCGAGACCTCGGGCGCCTGCCTTGAAGCCGATGAGCTTAAACGGATTCTCGGCTGGAAGGGTGTTATCGGGTTGGGGGAGATGATGAACTTCCCCGGGGTAATCGGCGGTGATAGCAGTATCCTCAAGAAAATAAATATGGCTAAAGGTAAAATAATTGATGGGCATGCTCCTTCGGTAAGAGATAAAGACCTGGCTGCTTATATCGCAGCCGGTATTTATTCCGACCACGAATCAGTATCCCTTGAAGAAGCCGGGGAAAAGCTGAAACGGGGTATGCACATTATGATCAGGGAAGGCTCCTCGGAAAAAAACCTGGAAGCCCTGCTGCCCCTGGTTACCGACAAGACCTATAAGCGGTGCCTGTTTGTTGTTGACGACCGCAGCTGCGCCGACCTGTTGCGTGACGGTGATATGGATGCCGTGGTGCGTAAGGCGATTAAGCTTGGGCTTGAACCGGTGCAGGCTATCCAGCTGGCGACTCTAAACGCTGCCGAATATTTCGGGCTGGGCAGGTTGGGGGCTATAGCCCCCGGTTATATAGCCAACCTGATTGTCGTTGATGATTTATCTGAATTTAATATAGGTATGGCTTTCTATCATGGGAAGCTGGTAGCTGAGGAGGGTAAAGCCCTTTTTGAAGCAGGCAGGTATATGGGTAAGAAACCAGTAAATATGGTAAATATAAAACCTTTTGACATCGGGGCGCTGAAGCTGGCGGCTGGAAAGGAGGCTGAACCGGTTATAGAGGTTGTCCCCGGGCAGATAATCACTAAAAAGCGAGTTGTGAAGAAAAAGATAAGGGATGGAGTGGTCGTGCCTGATACTGAAAACGATATACTAAAACTGGTGGTTGTAGAGAGGCACCGTGCCAGCGGTAATATCGGTATCGGGACGGTTAAGGGCTTTGGATTGAAACGAGGCGCCCTGGTATCTTCCGTTGCCCATGATTCGCATAATATAATTGCCGTCGGCACGGATGACGGGGATATATACACAGGTATTCAAGAGGTTGAAAGGTTGCAGGGCGGACTGGTTGTTGTTGGCGGAGGAAAAGTACTGGCGAGTCTGGCATTGCCTATCGGTGGGTTGTTGTCAGACCAGCCGCTGGAAGATGTCGTGGCTCAACTGGAGAAGCTGGAATCTCTGGCTGCCGAACTGGGCAGCAGGCTGCCATCGCCGTTTGCCACCCTCTCCTTTCTGGCATTGCCGGTAATTCCCGAATTAAGGCTGACGGATTTAGGGCTGGTTGATGTTAATCAGTTTAAGCTTATTGAATAAGTAAAGAGTTTATAAATAACATTAGGAGGTGAGCTGTAGCTATGTCGCCACGGAAATCAAAGAAGCTGGAGCCCGAAATTGTAGAAATGCCGCCGCAAAAAATGGCGGTTGTCAGCGGTAAAGGTACACCGGATAAGGTTTTTCCTGAGCTTATGCCCGCCCTTTACGGCTCTGTTTTTACCCTCAAGTTTGACCTCAAGAAGAAGGGATTACCCACCTTCAAGGTCAGCGGACTGCGTGCCCGTTACCCCGATGCTGATGTAAAAACAAAAGAGGAATGGAACCACATTATCGGCTTGCCCATCCCCGATGATACTGCTGTTTTACCTCAGAAGGTAGCCGGCATCGAGGTCAGGATTGAAACCTGGCAGTACGGCACGGTAGCCCAGATTCTCCACCTGGGGTCATACAGCGAAGAGGGACCCAACATAGAGCGCCTGCATAAATTCATTGAAGAAGGCGGCTATGAGATAGACGGGCCTCACGAGGAAGAATACCTCACCAGGCCCGACGCCAAGGTGGTTAAAACAATAATTAGATATGTGGCGAGGAAGAAGTAAGCGAAATCACATCCCCGTCGGTGGTTTGATGCTGGACTGGTAGCGTCTCATATGCCAGTCCTTGTAGCACTTGAGCCCTTCTTCATCGTTCAGGACATTCCAGTAGCGGTAAAAATCGGAAATGTAGAACTTGGGTGCGAATGATGTTACCACGGTTATTACCCTGTCGGTGGTCTTTTCCACATTCTTAACGGCGGCGGCCGAGGCTGCCGGCACGGCGGCGATGATATACTTCGGCTGGCGGCGGCGCACAGATTCAATGGCAGCCATCATGGTATAGCCCGAAGCTAACCCATCATCTACGACTATCGCTATCTTATCTTTTACTATTGAAAGCGGTTTGCTGCCTCTGTAGAGCAGGCTGCGCTGTTGAATATCGTTCCTCACTTTGTTTACCTGGTAGTTTACCTGCTTCTCGGTAAGCTCTATTCTCTTTAATACAGCCTGATTGAGGATAGTCGTGCCATCGTCGGCAATAGCGCCGAAGCCGCCTTCAGGCCTCAGTGGAATCGGTATTTTACGGGAAATGACGAGGTCAAGGTCGGCATTGAGGGCAAGGGCTACCCGCATTCCTACCGGTATGCCGCCGTTGGGGATAGCCAGCACGATAACTGGTTCCTTTTTATATGCACCAAGCTTTTCAGCCAGCTGCCGCCCGGCATCATATCGGTTCTCGAATATAGGCTGTTGTCTGTGGTAGTCCACACTTTCCTCCTCGTCTATTATCTTTAATTAGATTTATTCTCCGGAAGCCTTCTCTTTTATAAGCTCTTCGCCATACTTAAGCAGCAGTTTGGAGTAGCTTTTGGAGAACTTCCTATCTTCAAGGTACCCCTTCAGGGCTGCAAGTGGTGTTATCTCTTCGGCGCTCTGTTCACCCAGCCGCAGCCGGCTCTGCCGTTTGATATCTTTGGTAATGGCGTAATAGTGGGCATCTTTAAGTGCGTTTCTTATATCACCATCCAAAATCTGCCCCTCGCTTTCCTGGGAAAGGCTGATCTGGAGGCGGATAATAGCATCGGTGGTATCATGCCGGGAAATTTCTTTGATGATTTTGGCTGTCGGCTCTGCGTCCTGAGGTTCTATATTAACATTTATGGTTAAGAAACGGCGGCCGTTTAATGGTTGAAAATTATACGAAGACTGCCTCTTGCCCGTTTTTTTATCAGACTTGATATCTACAAGGTAAAATCCTTTTTCATCATTTTCATCGCCGAAGTCCAGCTTTTCCAGGCTGCCGGCATATACCAGTGGCGGGTCATCCGAAAGAACCTGGTGTCGATGAATATGCCCCAGAG
>DAOWJL010000059.1 GCA_030640385.1 Dehalococcoidia bacterium
GAATTAAAAATACCTATAAATTTACATAGCCACTATACCAGTGGCATGGCATCGATGAGCTTTATCAAAGCCATTGAAGCTGGAGTAGACATCATTGATACCTGCCTGGCTCCCTTTGCCCTGCGGACGTCGCATCCGGCTATAGAGCCTATCGTTGCCGCTTTTCAGGGTACGCCCAGGGACACTGAAATAGACCTGCCCCAGCTTTTCAAGCTGGGGAAATACTTTGAGTCCATAGCCCCCAAGTACAGGGATTTCCTGTCGACGACACGCATGGCGGTCATCGATACCGGTGTGCTGATGCACCAGGTACCGGGGGGAATGATCTCTAATCTTATCGCCCAGCTGAAAGAGGCAGGCGCCCTTGATAGAATCGACGAGGTTTACGCCGAACTGCCGAGGGTGAGGAAGGAACTCGGTTATCCGCCGCTGGTTACGCCTACCAGCCAGATTGTAGGCATCCAGGCGGTGCAGAATGTCCTCTTTGGCCGCTATAAGCTGATATCTGCCCAGGTCAAGGATTATGTCTATGGGCTTTATGGTAGGCCACCGGTTCCGGTTGACCCTGAAATCCAGAAGATAGTGCTTAAAGGCTATGAGCGTGGAGAGACGCCCATTACCCAGCGGCCGGGCGATGTCCTTGAGCCGGAAATGGACACTGCCATTGAAGCCACCAAGGATATTGCCAAAGACATCGGTGATGTGCTTATCTATGCTCTTTATCCGATTACAGGTATGCGCTTTCTAAAATGGAAATATGGGCTTGAGGAACCACCACCGGAAACAAAACCAAAAACACTGGAGGATATAAAAAGGGAAGACGAACTTATCGCCAAAGCCAAAGCAGGCATACTGGCAGAGGCGGTAGTGGTGGCTGACCCGGTTAAAGCATCAGCTCCGGCTGATGAAAAAACAAAAAAGCCATCGGTAGCCGAAGCAAAAGTCGAAGGCACACCTGTTAAAGCGTCTATGCCAGGGCTTATAATCCGTTTTGATGTCAAGGTAGGTGATAAAGTAAAAGCTGGTGATAATATAGTTGTTTTAGAGGCGATGAAAATGGCTATAGACGTATCGTCTAGCGTTGACGGAACGGTTAAATCTATAAACTTCAAGAACGGTGACAATGTTGCCAGGGACGACATCTTGGCTATCATTGGTTAACCTGCAGTCTTCTCGCACCCTTCTCCTTTCAGGAGCAGCTGTGAGGGTAAACAATGCCTATCCCGTGTAGACAATTCTCCCGGAAGACTGTTTTTAATAATTATGGGTAAGACATTAGCTGAAAAGGTACTGAGCCGGAAATCACAGATTGATGTCTATGCCGGAGATATCATCGTCGCCAGTGTGGACCTGGCTTTTGTCCAGGATACCACCGGGCCGCTGACGGTAAGGGAGTTCGAAGCCGCCGGTTTTAAATCACCGGCAAATGGGAGAAAGACCGTGCTTTTCCTTGACCATGCCACCCCCAGTCCCAACCGCCAGCTATCTAATGATCATATATTGTTGCGCAGCTTTGCCCGGCGAACCGGTAGCCGGCTATTTGATGTCGGCGAGGGTGTCTGCCACCAGATAGTGGCTGAATCCCTGGTTAAGCCGGGTGATGTCATAATTGGTGCTGATTCGCATACGGTAACCGCCGGTGGATTGGGCGCCTTCGCTACTGGAATGGGCTCCTCCGATGTCGCCGTTGCTTTTGCTTTGGGCAAGACATGGTTCCGGGTGCCGGAAAGTATCAGGGTGGTGGTTAGTGGCAGTTTGCAAAAGGGAGTCTATGCCAAAGACATCATTCTTCACCTCATAGGATCAATTGGGGCTGATGGTGCCACTTACCAGTCCCTGGAGTTCAGTGGTGACACCATAGACACGATGTCTGTGTCCGGGCGGTTGACTATCGCCAATATGGCGATAGAAGCCGGTGCTAAGGTAGGTCTCTTCGCTGCTGATGAAGTAACCCATAAATACCTTATAGAGCAGGCACGTGGTGACGATTACCAGCCTATTTCGCCCGACACTGACGCCAGTTATATAAGGAAAATAACCATTGACGCTACCAAAATTGAGCCGACGGTGTCAAAACCACATACGGTGGATAACACGGCAACGGCTAAAGAACTTAAGGGGACAATGATTCAACAGGTGTTTATCGGCACATGTACCAACGGGCGCCTGGAAGATCTGGCGGTGGCGGCATCTATCCTGGAAGGTAAGAAAAGGCATCCTGAAACCAGGGTGATAATCGCCCCGGCATCGAAAAAAATATTACTTCAGGCGATAGAAGCCGGTTATATACAGACATTTATTGAGGCAGGAGCAGCCATATTACCGCCCGGTTGTGCCGCCTGCCTCGGTTTGCACCAGGGAGTGCTTGGCGAAGGCGAAGCCTGCCTTTCCACAGCCAACCGCAACTTCAAAGGGCGGATGGGTAATCCCGATGCCTTTATCTATCTGGGAAGTCCGGCTACGGCAGCGGCTACGGCCATTAGCGGTGAAATCACTGACCCCAGGGAGGTATTATAGGTGCTGAAAGGAAGGGCTTTCAAGTTCGGCGACAGTATCTCTACCGACCATATCGTGCCGGGCAGGCTGGCTCACCTGCGCAGCAACCTGCCGGAGCTGGCAAAACACGTGCTGGAGGATGCCGACCCCACCTTCGCTTCCAGGGTAAAAACCGGGGATTTTATCGTCGCCGGCAATAACTTCGGGCTGGGCTCAAGCCGTGAGCACGCCCCGCTGGTAATCAAGATGGCTGGGATTAGTGCTATACTTGTAAAATCGGTCGCCCGTATATTCTTCAGAAACGCCATAAATCTGGGGCTGCCGGTGCTGGTCTGCGATACCGATAAAATAAATGACGGTGATGAGCTTGAGGTGGACCTTGAGCAGGGCATTATAAGTGATAAAACAAATGGCAATCAGCTTACCTTTAAGAAAATACCGAAAGCTATGCTTAGTATTCTAGACGAGGGTGGGCTTATACCTTATATTAAAAAACATGGTGATTTTAAGCTATAGCCGTGTTTCAAGGAGGCATATTATTTGAAAAGCTATAATATAACATTGATACCCGGTGACGGTATCGGGCCCGAGATAACCGAGGCAACGAGGCGGGTCCTGGAAGCCACCGGGGTCAGTTTTAACTGGGACGTGGTCTATGCCGGTGCCGAAGTACAGGAGAAGTACGGCACTCCACTCCCCGATCATGTTCTTGAATCCATTAAGAAAAACAAGGTGGCCATCAAGGGGCCGATTACCACGCCGGTCGGCTCCGGCTTCAGGAGTGTTAATGTTGCCATACGCAAGCAGCTTGAGCTTTATGCCTGTGTAAGGCCATGCAAGAGCTACATTGGCGCGCCGACAATATACAAGGATGTTGACATTGTAGTCGTCAGGGAAAACACAGAAGGCCTGTATTCGGGCATTGAATTTGAAAAAGGCAGTCCACAGGCAGCGGAGCTTATAAAGCTGATAGCAGAAACAAACGGTTCCGTGATTAGAAAAGACTCAGGCATAAGTATAAAGCCTATCTCGGAGATGGGCAGCCAGAGGATTGTCCGCTTTGCTTTTGAATATGCCCGCGCTGACAACAGAAAGAAGGTAACTGCCGTTCATAAAGCCAATATTATGAAATTCTCGGACGGACTGTTTCTGGCAACTGCTCGTGAGGTAGCAAAAGAGTACACCGATATAGAGTTTGAGGATAGAATTGTAGACAATATGACCATGCAGCTTGTGAGAAAACCAAAGCAGTTTGATATTATCGTTGCACCCAATCTCTACGGCGATATTATTTCAGACCTGTGTGCCGGGCTGGTGGGAGGATTGGGGCTGGCATCGGGGGCTAATATCGGTGACGACTGCTCCCTCTTTGAGCCGACTCACGGCAGCGCCCCCAAGTACAAGGGAATGAACAAGGTCAATCCAATGGCTATGATACTCTCCGGGGCGACAATGCTGCGCCATATCGGCGAGATGGAGAATGCCGAAAGGCTGGAGCAGGCGATAGCCGATGTTATTGCTGAGGGTAAGAACGTTACCTACGATATGAAGCCTGAAGCGGAACGAGACCAGGCGGTGGGCACATCACAGGTAGCCGATGCCATCATTGAAAAGCTGAAGGGGTAAAGTCATGGCTTGCAAAATTAGCGTTATCGGTGCCGGCAATGTTGGCGCCAGCCTTGCCTGGTGCCTTATAGAAAAGGATTTCGCTGATATAATCTTGCTGGATATAATTGAAGGTCTGCCTCAGGGTAAAGCCCTTGATATTTACGAATCCTCGCCAATCACAGGTTTCAATTCAAAGATAACCGGCACAAACGATTATCAGGATACCGCCGGCTCGGATGTGGTTATTATTACCTCCGGTATCGGCAGAAAGCCGGGCATGACCCGTGACGAACTGCTGGAGATAAATTTAAAAATAGTCTCAGGGGTTACGCAGAAAGTAGCCGGTTGCTCCCCTGATTGCATCACTATCGTTGTTACCAACCCGGTGGATACGATGACCTACCTGGCGTTTAAGGTCAGCGGTTTTACGCCGAGCCGGGTGATGGGATTGTCCGGCGTCCTGGACAGCGCTCGCCTTTCCAGCTTTATCTCTGCCGAACTCAAAGTATTACCCGAGGAGGTATCCTCTTTCGTTCTGGGTGAGCATGGCAGGAATATGGTCGTCATTCCTCGTCTGGCGACTGTTAATGGCAAACCGATAACCGAACTGCTGCCGGCGGAAGCTATCAACCGGCTGATTGAGCGCACCATAAATGGCGGCGCCGAGATTGTCGGGCTGCTTAAAGCAGGCAGCGCTTTTTATGCCCCCGCCGCCGCCGCCGCCCACATGGTGGAGGCTATAATACTGGACAAGAAGGAGGTCCTGCCCTGTGCCGCTTATCTACAGGGTGAATATGGAATAAAGGATATCGTTATCGGTGTGCCGGTTAAGCTGGGTAGAAATGGCATTGAAGAGATAGTAGAGTTTGATTTAACATTAGAAGAAAAGGAAGCCCTGCAAAACTCCGCCGAGGCGGTACGTAAGCTGGTTAGGTCTATCGATATTTAATATATTGAATTAGAAAAACAAGTTATGGATGCTTTTGTAGGCATATTATTATACGGGCTTGTCTTCAACGCCTTACCTCTTGCTGTACTGGCTCTCCTTCTTTTTCTGGCGGGTGTTCCTAAAAGCAGGCTTATATTCTTTACATTTGCCCTGTTTGGTATCCTTTCCGGGCTAGCAGCCGCCCTCTATGGACATAGCGATGGACAATCCATATTTAATGCGTTGGGTGTGGGTCTTGGAGATGGGCTTTATAGATATGCCATCCAGCATTTCGGCGACCCTCATTCATTCTCTGCTCATTATTCTATCCCCTGGATATTGCGAACTCCGCAAGTAGTCCTTTTAACCTCGGCTATATCTTTCAATATTATCGGTTTGGTAATTCAACTTATATATAACGTGGTAAAGAAACCACCAACAGGTAAGGCTGTTACTACTCTGATAACAGCCATTTCGCTTATAGCTTTGCTGTGTATATCCACCGGCGTGGTTTATGCATCTCAGAGTGAGAGGCAAAGGGTGGGACCGACGCAGCCCAATGCGTATCCGGTGCTGCGGGTGTACCTGCCGGGTGAGGAAGCGCCGCAAATCCCGGATTGGGATACGATAACCACATACCAGGTTGAAGGCCTGTCAATATCTAAACAAATCGGCAGAAGTATAGAAGTTACGGCTGATGTTATAAATACCGGTGAGGTTGAAGGAATGGTAGATGTGGAGATTGCAGTAGATGGCGAAGTGCTTAATTCCTCTGAAATAGCACTCCAGCCCGGCGAAAGCGGGCGTGTGCGTTTTTTAGTTACATTCCCGCTTTCAGGTGTTTATGATATAAGTGTTGGGGATTTGTCCGAAATCGTTGAAATAGAGGAGTAACCACATCCAGATTAGAACTTCCTATATGCCATTAAAGCGGCATATACTAAAGGAGAGTCAAAGAGAGACGAAGCCTCTCTTCTAAAACTAATTCCCCTTCCCAGGGGGAAGGGGATACAGGGGATGGGGTTATCTAATAAAACCAAAATGAGAGAAATAGAAACTAGCGTTATAACCCAGGCTGTCGCCGAATTATGCCAGAAGGCTAACTTCGAACTGGGTGATGATGTATTGGCGACGCTGAAAGAAGCCCGTCAAAAAGAGGAATCGCCGCTGGCATGGAATGCCCTGGATAAGATTATAGAAAACGCCGTTATTGCCAGGGAAGAAAGCCTTCCCCTGTGCCAGGACTGCGGCACGGCGGTTATATTTCTGGAAATCGGGCAGGATGTCCATATTACCGGTGGCGATATCAACGAAGCCATAGCCGAAGGGGTATGTCAGGGCTATACCCGGGGTTATTTGCGTAAATCTATGGTCAGTAAGCCCTTTTCCTCCCGGATAAATACCGGCGATAATACCCCGCCGGTTATCCATACCAGAATAGTTCCCGGCAACCAGCTCAGGATAATTGTTATGCCCAAAGGAGGCGGCGCCGAGAACATAAGCCGACTGGTTATGCTGCAACCCGGCGCCGGCGGCAAGGGTATTATCGATGCGGTGGTGAAAGCTGTCGATGAAGCCGGCGGCAATCCCTGCCCGCCGTTAATCATCGGGCTGGGAATCGGTGGCACGGCTGAGGAGGCAATGTTGCTGGCTAAGGAGGCATTGCTGCGGAAGTTAGGCGAACCCAATCCCGACCCGGAGATAACACGGCTGGAAAAAGATATTCTGGGTAAGGTTAATGACCTGGGCATCGGGGCGCTGGGGCTGGGGGGTAGAATCACCGCACTGGCGGTGCATGCCGAGGCATTACCAACCCATATCGCCAGCCTGCCGCTGGCTGTCAATTTACAATGTCATAGCGCCCGCCATCGGGAGGCTATACTGTAATGGATGCCATAAATATTACCTCACCGCTCGAGGCTGAGGCAGTTGAAAAACTAAAGGTCGGTACCAGAGTGCTTATCTCCGGGGTGGTATATACCGCCCGTGATGCCGCACATAAGAGGCTGGTTCAGGCAATAAATAACGGCGAAGAACTACCCCTCAACCTTGAAGGGCAGACACTGTATTATATGGGTCCTTCCCCGGCACGCCCGGGGCAGGTCATCGGCTCTGCCGGACCCACCACCAGCAGCCGTATGGATATCTACACACCACCCCTGTTAGCCATTGGATTGAAGGCTATGATAGGCAAGGGCAACCGCTCGCAGGAAGTAAGGGAGGCTATTAAAAAGCACCGGGCTGTCTATTTCGTCACCATCGGCGGTGCCGGCGCCCTGCTTTCAAAAGCCATTAAAAAGGCAAAGGTAATTGCCTACCCCGACCTGGCTGCCGAGGCTATTATGCAACTTGAACTGGAGGGATTTCCGGCTATTGTCGCCAATGA
>DAOWJL010000011.1 GCA_030640385.1 Dehalococcoidia bacterium
ATCGGTGAAGGTTTCTGCCTGACGAACCATAAGCTCCAGTGCTTTTTGGTCGTCGGTAAGAATGGCGGGTATTATCTGGTTCAAGATTAAGATTATACCTCCCGTAAAAATACTCGTGCCGGAGCGGCGTCCCCATCTTTTATTTTAAGCGGTAGACACAGCAGCTCGTAGTCCCCAGGCGGGACCTCGCTTAAATAAAGACCCTCTATGATAACAACACCGGCGCCCAGAAGAGCATTATGGACAGGATGCCTCTCCTTTTTGAATTCTTCTATGGACAGGTAATCAATACCCAGCGACTTTATACCGAGCCCTACAAGATAACCGGCGGCGTCCTCGGTAATATAAGCATAGCCGGTATCGAACTGCTCCTTTTTAAGAAGGGCAGAGTTACCTGTCCCGATAAGCAGCCGGCTGACGCCTTTAAGCTCAAACTCCTCTAAAAGCTTGCGGTTAATTTGGCTAGCCTCCGGCAGCTGTATAAGGCGGGCTGGACCCATCAGTGCATCCGGACTGATACTGTCCACACCAGAAGCATCTTTAATAAAGTGGCTCGGGGCATCGATGTGGGTGGCTGTATGGCTGCCGATGTGCAACAGGGAAACATTGCTGGAATCCCCTTTGGCTATGGATTTAATGCTATCGATGCTGACTGCCGGGTCACCGGGCCATACCATCATGCCGGGGTATATGGGAAGGCTTATATCATATACCATACGGCGGTGGAGACAGCTTTTTACCTCGATATCTTTTATCTGTTCCAGCCGACGCTGGTGGCGGCCGCCGGCGAAGGGAGTAAAAAGCCAGACGCGGACTATCTCCAGAGCCAGGTTTCTACCCAGCATCCAGCCACCGAGCACCAGAATGTTGGAATCGTTATGTGAGCGGCTAAGCTCGGCGGAAAACATATCCCAGCACAGCGCCGCCCTTACACCGGGGAGCTTATTGGCTACTATGGCGTCTCCCTGGCCGGTGCCACAGAATACTATTCCACGGCTATATTCTCCACTGGAAACCTTTTCCGCTGCTTTGTATGTGAAAATAGGGTAGTCAACGGGTTCGGTGTTATCGGTGCCGATATCATCCACCTGGTAACCATTTTTCTTAAGAAATACCTTTATGGCTTCTTTGAGTTCAAAGCCGGCATGGTCACTGCTTACTACGATGCGTTTTTCCATTAGGCAAATTTAAAGTGGATTGGCTGGCTTATGACAGGGCAATTATAGGTAGAATCCTTTTACTATGTCAAGGTTGTGCCATTTTATTCGTGCGGGATATTGTCAGGTTGCCCCAGATACCTATTTTATCGTCTTTAATGATGACCACCCCTGACAAACCTTCCATACGCTTGGCAAATTCAATGCCGTTCTGTATATCATCGGGCTGTATGATTATGTTTCCGATGGCAGTGGCGGCGGCGTCAGCCAGGGTGGCGGATTTAGAAACAGCAACCACGGCATCAGCCTTACCCAGGCTAAGTGAGTGACCAACCGTCCCTGATGAAGTGCAGATAGCCAGCGGTGTTTCGGCTGCTTTTATTTCTAAACCTATTTTACCGCTTAAAGGAGACCTGCCGGTGTAAATGGCAACAGTTCTATCCTTAAGGCTTTTAAGGTATATGTCACCGCCGTTTTCAATTATTACCTCGGAAGAATGTGGCAGCAGTTCTTCGCCGACAAACTGGGCTATGGCGCCGGCTACTGCAGCCATCGGTCCGACATCAACTTTACTGGCAGAAGCTGCCATTTCCCTGATAATGGCTGGTGCGTCTTCGGCTACCATTATCGGCTCCAGGGAGGTGGCAAATAATGGGTGCTTGTCGATGTACTTCTCTAGAATGCGGCGGTATTTAAGCACTAAACTGCGGGCTTTAATCTTGAGATCCGAAGAAGCGCGTATATAGAGGTCGGTCTCCTTTACTACCACATGGAAGGAGGCAAGCCCCTGTCCCTGGACCCAGTGGCGGTAGGTTCTCGGCTTATACATTGGCTAGAAGTGCAGTTCCATTGCCCGCGGTGGGCAAGCCTTAATACACAGCCCGCAGGCTATGCATTTTTCATTGATGAAAACAACCTGCCTGCTTGTCCTGTCAAGTTCAAAGGCGTCGGTGGGGCAGATAGTTATACAGGCTCCACAATGAGTACATCTATCCTCGTTGCGAAGGACATTCTGGCTCAGCGACTGGATATTTACTCCGGTTTTGGTAAGGTATTTGATACCCCGGTCGTAATTATCCTGTTCACCACTAAGCTCCAGAACCAGTAGCCCTTCTTTGTCCGGAATAACCGATGCTTTAAGGATATTGAATCTGAGGTCGTATTCCTTTATAAGCATATAGATTATCGGCTGGTCTACAAGACGATTGGGAAAGTGCAGCACTATTTTCTTTGATACAATCATAGCCGTAACTCCATTGTACAGTGTTTATTAAGATAAAACTATCACTAATGCAATATCGGGCGCTCTTTTAACGGTTTAAAGTCGTAATCAGACCCGACGCCAGGCAGAGGTGCCACCGGCTCGGACAGCAGGAATTTTCCATTCTGTATCCGTTCCTTCAGGATGGCGGCTATCTCCACCGCCCGGGCGTAACTCGATAAAGAAGCCGCCGGTACCTTCTTACCCTTAATAGATATACTGCCGCTTTTTAGCCGGGAGTAGCTTACCTCGGCCAGCACATCGGGTTTACACTGGGGGTATGCCTGTGGGTAATCAACTATTTCTTTAATTGTTCTTAGCATTGTTTTATTTCCTTCGGGAGTAAATGGTCAGGATACACAGCTAGAAGTACCCTTTATAGGTGGGATTAAGACACAAGGATAGTATAAAATACGGGAATTGTCAAAGAGGATTGGATTATTAGCGGGACTATAGTCCAGATACTAAAGTATAGGTTGAATAGTACTAATAGGTGATTTAGCAAAGCATTGATATAGCTTATGCTGTATCTGGGTATAAACAGAAATTCTTTAGTATATCTTTGGAGGTGATGTTCTTGTGGATAGGTGTTTTAATGGTCGGATTTAATGAAAGAAGGGGGAAAGGTGGCTTGAAGGGGGAGAAATGCTATCGAAAGAAGATAATCTAAATATAAAAGATGAAATTTGGTGCCGATAGCTATTTGACAAAGCCATTCAACCTTCAGGAATTGCAGGAAGAGATTGAAAAATTCCTGCTAATCAGTTGATACTATCAATAAACAGAAGTAGCTGTCCATAGAGACATTACCGTTCGGTTGTGTTATATTAGATTTAGCCACCTTTTTAAAATGAAAGGTGGTTTTTAATATATACCTGGATTAAAATA
>DAOWJL010000051.1 GCA_030640385.1 Dehalococcoidia bacterium
GGTAAAGCAGAAATATTAAGACATGGCGATGATGTCGCTATACTTGCTCTCGGAATTACTGTAGAACCTGCCCTTGAAGCCGCCCGGGAACTATTAAACAAAGGGATTGAGGCTACAGTTGTAAACAGTCGTTTCGTCAAACCCCTTGACTCCAAACTTATAACGGAAATTGCCTGCCGGATTAAATATATTGTCACTGTCGAGGAGAACGTGCTCAGTGGTGGCTTCGGCAGCAGAGTCGTCAGCCTTCTACAACAATCCGGGTTGAGTGATGTTCGGGTGAAGAGCATCAGCATAGCAGATGAGTTTGTTGAGCATGGCACGCAACCTATCCTTCGAGAAAAGTATAACCTGGATGCGAAAGGCATAGTCCGCCAGGCTCTTATTCTATTAAAGGAAACTGAATCAAATCCACAGCCAGAAATCCAAACAAAGACAAAGGCAACTCTGATATAATATGTTACTATGGATATAGTATCTATCGAACATAGCAAAAGCCGAACTTCATACATCAGGTGTATCCATACACCTGATACCTTATATAAGCCCGCATTTAAGGATATAAATGGATAAGCTGACCATAAGAGATGTAGAGGTTAATGGTAAAAGGGTTCTGGTAAGGGTTGACTTTAATGTCCCGCTGGATTACATAACCGGGGACATCACAGACGACAGCCGTATTAAGGCAACGCTTCCCACCATTGATTACCTTACTGAAAACGGCGCCAGGGTAATTTTATGTTCCCATCTGGGGCGGCCCGGGGGTAAGGTTGTCGATGAATTGAGCCTGGCTGTTGTTGCCAAGCGCCTTTCTCAAATACTGAGGCAGACAGTAGAGATTACCGGCGACTGTGTCGGCCCCGAAGTCGAAGAAAAAGTGGCCGGTTTGAAAAACGGCGATGTTTTGCTTCTGGAAAATCTGCGCTTTCACGACGAAGAGGAAAAAGGCAGCACCTCATTTGCCAGAGCGCTATCCCGGCTGGGTGATATATTTGTTAACGACGCCTTCGGCACCTCTCATCGATCTCACGCTTCTATAGTCGGCTTTACCCGTTACCTGCCTGCAGTATCCGGTTTATTGCTGGAAAAGGAGATTAACTCATTAGGCAGTGTGCTCGAAAATCCGTTACATCCCTTTGGTGTGCTCCTTGGCGGCGCCAAGGTAAGTGACAAGGTTGGTATGCTGGATAATATTATGGATAAAGTGGACTCTATTATCATCGGCGGCGGTATGGCAGCCACTTTTTTAAAAGCTAAGTCTTATGATGTGGAGTTGTCCTTGATAGATGATTCAGTTGATACCGCTGTCGATTTAATAGAAAAGGCATCAAACAATGGTGTGCAGCTTATACTACCCGATGATATACTTGTCGCCGGTAAAATCAGCAACCGTGCCAGAGTAAAAAACATTTCAATAGAAGATATCCCCAAGGATAAACGCATTGTAGATATCGGGGCTCTAACCATAAGTAACTTCACAAAAGAGCTTGAAAAGTGCCGAACGGTCTTCTGGAATGGACCTATGGGTATATACGAGATTGCCAGGGTCAGTGAGGGAACCAGAGCAATGGCAAATAACCTAGCCAACCTGAATGCTACCACCATTATCGGTGGCGGCTCTACTGCCGAGATAGTAACCGAAATGAAACTGGCCGAAAAAATGACCTTTGTATCAACCGGTGGTGGCGCCTCGCTTAGATTCCTGAGTGGAGAAACTTTACCCGGAGTTGAGGTATTGCTGGATAAAAAGACCGCTATCAAACCAACAGGCAGCCTTTAATAGTAATTTACTATAAACGGAGAGTAATTATTAAATATGGATAATCTTGATTTAACTAAAGCATTATCAAGACCCTCTGCAAGTAAAATCGTGATGCTTGTTATCGATGGGCTTGGTGGCATACCAGACCCTGATACTGGTAAAACCGAACTGGAGACCGCCCATACCCCCAACCTTGATGCACTGGCAGCCAGAGGGATATGCGGTCTCAGTGAGCCGATAGGTCCTGGGATAACTCCCGGCAGCGCACCGGGGCACCTGGCTCTTTTTGGTTATGACCCGCTTATCTTTCAAATCGGGCGCGGCATACTCGAAGCTCTGGGTATTGGCCTTGACCTTGAGCCGGGAGATATAGCTGCCCGTGGCAATTTCTGCACTATAGATAAAGACGGGCTGGTTATCGACCGCCGCGCAGGCCGTATTTCGACAGAAGAGAGCAGCAAGCTCTGCCAACTACTTGATGGAATCGAGATAGACAGAGTTAAGGCTATAATCCGCCCGGTTAAAGAGCACCGTCTGGTCGTTATCTTTCGAGGTGATGGCCTCAATGCTGATATAAGCGATTCAGACCCGCAACAAACAAGGGTAACCACCAGGGATATTGTAGCCCTCAATCAGCAAGCCAGTCACACAGCTGATATTACCAACCGCTTTGTAGCCCGGGCAAGGGAAATCCTGGCCGGTCACCACCCGGCAAATATGATTCTGCTTCGTGGATTCTCAAAGAAGCCTCAGTTCCCCACTGTGACCGATATTTACAAATTAAAAGCGGCGGCAATTACCACCTACCCGATGTACCGCGGGCTGGCTAAAACAATCGGCATGGAGATTTTAAAAACAGGGCAAACAATGGAAGATGAATTGCTGACACTGAAGCGTAACTTTAAACAATACGACTTCTTCTTTATACATATAAAAGAAACCGATGCCGCCGGCGAGGACGGCGATTTCAACAGAAAGGTCACCTCACTGGAGCATATAGACAGGTTACTGCCAGGCTTGACAAACCTTGAACCCGATGTCATCGTTGTTGCCGGAGACCATTCGACGCCGGCTATACTCAAGGGACATAGCTGGCATCCTGTGCCTGTCCTGCTGTATTCCAGGTATTGCCGCCCCGATGGGGTTGACCGGTTTTCAGAACAAGCCTGCATTGCTGGCGGATTAGGGAGAATACCGGCAACCGATATAATGCTGCTGGCAATGGCTAACGCCTTGAAACTGGATAAATTTGGTGCTTAAGATAATGAGAACACCGCTTATTGCCGCTAACTGGAAGATGAGCACCACTGTCAGCGAAGCGATTGATCTGGTCAATAAAATACTTGGTACCCTTGACCGGATAGATGGCGTTGAAAAGGTTATCTGTCCGCCTTTTATCTCCCTGGCAGCGGTGGAGAAAATTATAAGGGATAGTTCACTGAAACTGGGCGCCCAGAACATGCACTTCGAGGAAAAGGGCGCTTACACCGGCGAAATCTCTCCCTTAATGCTGGCTGGCTTATGCCAGTTCGTTATAATAGGCCACTCCGAACGAAGGCAGTACTTTAACGAAACAGACGCAATAATAAACAAAAAGATAAAAACAGCGCTTAGGTTTAATATAAAACCTATTTTATGTATCGGTGAGAAGCTTGATGACAATGAGGCGGGCAGGACATCAGATATAGTAAGCCGCCAGCTGGAATCAGCCCTAGCTGGTGTAGACAGCCTGAATAAAACCGCTATAGCTTATGAGCCTATCTGGGCAATAGGTACCGGCAGGTCAGCCACCGGCAAACAAGCCAATGAAACGATAAGCTTTATACGCCAGAGGATTGCCGCTCTATATAGCAAAGAAACTGCCAATAATATACGAATTTTGTATGGCGGTAGTGTTACCGCCGAAAATATTACTGAATTTATCAGACAGCCAGAGATAGACGGCGCCCTTGTCGGCGGCGCCAGCCTGAAGGCAGAACAATTCACAGGCATTGTAAGACAAACCGCAGAATTTATTGGTAGCTAATTAAATACGATCAGATGAACAACCTGATAGCTATCGTTGGACCCACCGGTGTCGGCAAGAGCCGGCTAGCCCTTCGTCTGGCTCATAAATTCAATGGAGAGATAGTCAGTGCTGACAGCCGGCAGATATATCGCTACATGGATATCGGCACTGCCAAACCCGACAGGCAGGAACTCTCCCTCGTCCCGCATCATCTTGTTGACATAATCAACCCGGATGAGCTTTTCAGCCTAGCTCAATATCAACAGCTAGCCAGCAAAGCTATTTATACTATTTACCAGCGCCAGAAACTTCCGCTATTGATTGGTGGCAGCGGACAGTATCTATGGTCTGTGGTAGAAGGCTGGGAAATACCAAAGGTAGCGCCTGACCCGGATCTAAGATACAAACTGGAGGAAAAGGCGGCCAGGGGTGGCGGCGAAGAACTATACCGCGAACTCTTAATGCGCGACCCCATAGCCGCCAAAAGGGTTGACCGCCGTAATATACGCCGTGTCATCAGAGCGCTTGAGGTAAGTAAAACCAAAAATCAACCCCTGCACCGCAAACCAGAAAAGTCAACACCCTATAATGTCCTCATCATAGGCTTGACGATGGATAGAGCCGAACTATACCGCAGGATAGATTCCAGGATTGACAGCATGGTAGAACGGGGATTGGTGGAAGAAGTAAAAAAGCTGATTAATATGGGCTATAACCTTGACCTGTCGTCAATGTCGAGCATTGGCTATCGGCAGATTGGAGAGTTTCTCGAAGGCAAAGCAATCCTTGAAGCAGCAATTCAGCAAATCAAGTTCGAAAGCCATCGTCTTGTCCGCCAGCAGTATAACTGGTTTAGCCCAAAAGATGATAGAATAAGGTGGTTTGACGTGCAAAACAGTATAGAACCCGAGGTTGCGACGTTAGTAGATAGATTTATAAAAGAGGCTTAGTTATTTGAATTTTACAAAATTACAGAGCGCCGGCAATGACTTCGTACTTATAGAAGCTGTCGGTATAGAAAAAGAATGGCCGCAGCTAGCCAGGGCTATCTGTCGGCGGCACTTTGGCGTTGGCGCCGATGGCTTAATACTTATGGTACCTTCCGAAATCGCAGATATCGGCATGCATATATTCAATGCAGATGGCTCTGAAGCTGAAGCCTGCGGTAACGGGCTGAGGTGCCTTACCAGGTACGCTGCCAATAGGGGATTTGTTAATAACGAGGCTGGCGAGGTAACTATCGAGACTATTGCCGGTTTGAGGAAAGCCAGACAATTCACAACAACGGGCAATGAAACGAAGATTCAGGTGGGTATGGGTAAGCCCGAATTTGATGCCGGCAAAATCCCGGTGGCTGTAGTGCCGGGTAGAGGAAAGGTACTTGACATAAAACTTATAACAGAATATCCGGTTATTATTGATAATAAAGAGCTTCTGTTATGCTTCCTTGCTATGGGTAACCCGCATGCAGTTTATTTCCAGCAGCAGCCGGTAGCCGAATTTCCACTATCCCGCATCGGGCCGGCAGTTGAAATGCATGAACTTTTTCCCAACCGGGTTAATTTCGAGGTAGCAAAGGTAATCAATCGCAAGCTTATAGAAGTGCGGGTATGGGAAAGGGGAGTTGGTGAAACCCTCGCCTGTGGTAGCGGCGCCTGTTCGGTAGCTATAACTGGCCAGATGCTGGATTACACAGACAATCCGGTGGCGGTAAAGCTACCGGGTGGCACGCTTGAGGTTGATTGGGATAGGGCAGGGGAGGTTCTGCTCAGCGGTCCTGCCGAAATAGTTTTTAGCGGAGAATGGCCGGATTAAGAATATTTAAGACGAGGTTATTGAAATGAGAATGTCTAAGAGGATGGAAAATTTACAACCCTATCTTTTTGTAGAAATTAATAAGAAGATTGCCGAGAGAAAAGCAAGAGGCGAAGAAGTTATCAGCTTCGCCATTGGTGACCCGGACCTGCCAACCCCCGAGCATGTAATTGATAAACTGTGCCAGGCGGCGCAAGAACCAGCCAATCACCGTTACCCGGAGACAGCCGGTCTGCCCGAACTGCGCCAGGCGATAGCCGACTGGTATCATAAACGCTTTGGAGTCTCCCTTGATCCCGGCAGTGAAGTGTTACCCCTTATCGGCTCAAAGGAGGGTATCGGACATATCGCCCTGTGTATTATAGGTGATGGGGATATCACCCTGGTACCAGACCCGGCATACCCGGTTTATTCGATAAGCACTATGCTGGCTGGTGGTCAAACTTACCATCTACCGCTTACCGCTGGTAACAACTTTCTTCCTGATCTTGATGCTATACCACAGGAAATAGTCAATAAGGCAAAATTGATGTGGTTAAACTACCCCAACAACCCCACAAGCGCTGTCGCCAATATTGATTTCTTTAACAGGGTTGTCCAATTTGCTCGGCGGCATTCAATAGCCGTCTGTCATGACTGCCCGTATTCAGAGGTATCATTCGATGGCTACCGACCGGTTAGTTTCCTACAGGCGGATGGTACACGAGAGGTTGGGATTGAGTTCCATTCTCTTTCCAAAAGCTATAATATGGCCGGCTGGCGGATAGGAATGGCTGTCGGTAATGCTGATATGATAGACGCCCTGATGAGGGTCAAATCAAACCTGGATTCGGGAGTGCCTCAGGCTATTCAATACGCCGCCATTGAAGCTCTTAACGGACCCCAGAACTGTATTGCTGAACATAATGCTATTTACCAGAGACGCCGCGACCTGATTATTGAGATGCTTAGCGATATGGGGCTTGAAGTTCAACCGCCTAAGGCGAGTCTTTACGTCTGGGCTAAAGTACCCGAAGGCTATACTTCTGTGGAATTTGCAAATGACCTTCTTGAGCAGGTCGGCGTCGTCGTAATCCCGGGTACAGGTTATGGTAAATATGGTGAAGGTTATGTACGGCTATCCCTTACCATCCCTGATGCGGCACTTGTCAATGGATTATCCCGTCTGGCTGGCTGGCACGATACCAAGAGACCCTTCAAGCCTAAAAAGTAACTTTACATAACGGGAGGAAGCTATCCCAAAAACCATCTTATCCACAAAATCCTCACTGGAAAGGGCACTCCTGGTATCTGTATCCAGCGATAGCCCTGCCAGCGGTTGGTCAACAGACGAATCTCTGAACGAACTGGCCCGCTTAGCCTCTACCGCCAGAGCTAAGGTTGTCGGTCGTCTTACTCAAAGATTACATACACCTGCAAGGAATTTCTATCTTGGTAAGGGTAAGCTGGAAGAGCTTATAGCCCTAAAAGAAGAACTTGGTTACAACGTAGCCATCTTCGACGATGAATTGACACCTTTGCAGCAGCATAATCTCGAAGAAGCGCTGAAGATAAAGGTGATTGACCGCGTGGCGCTTATACTTGATATTTTCGCCAGACATGCCCATACCCATGAAGGTAAGCTTCAGGTGGAACTGGCTCAGCACCGGTATCTGCTGCCACGTCTTGCCGGGCAGTGGAGCCATCTGGAAAGGCTGGGTGGTGGAATCGGCACCAGGGGACCCGGTGAATCACAGCTTGAGACTGACCGACGTCTCATCCGTAAAAAGATAAGCAACCTTGAAAAACAAATCGGGCAGGTTGAAAAGCACCGGATGCTATACCGCCAGAAACGCAAGAGAAGCGGTATTCCCATAGTCGCCCTTGTCGGCTATACGAACACGGGCAAAAGCACCTTGCTAAATACCCTCAGCCGGTCCGAGGTTACTGTTGAAGATAAACTCTTTGCTACACTGGACCCTACAACCAGAAGACTGGTTCTCCCTGATAAGAGCATAATCCTGCTAAGTGATACCGTCGGGTTCATCAGGAAATTACCACCGATGGTCATAACCGCCTTCCATGCGACATTAGAAGAACTCGCCGAAGCGAGCATCCTTCTCCATGTTGTTGACCTGTCTTTGGCCAATGCCGCCGAGCAATGCCAGGTAGTAGAAGAAATTCTCAAAGACCTGTGCGTTAATGATAAGCCCAGGATAACAGCTCTCAATAAAATTGACCTGCTACTGGAAAGGGATGAGGATAAAGAAAAAGTGCTGGGTTATCTTTCCGCAAACATCCCAGCTTGCGGAAACACTGTAATGATCTCCGCCCAAAAGGGCTGGGGGCTGAAAAACCTGCTTAAATCTATAAATCAGGTCATAAAAGAGACAGTAACACTCTTTCCTGAAACACTCCCTGAAACGACGCCGTGAAATCAAAATATAGCCCATTTAAATAATTCATGAATGGTATTGTATATATAACTCCTTAATTTCGCTTTCAACGAGTGCTTGAGCGTGTAATATTCACAATTTCCCCTGGAAAGGTATATTTTAATATTTTATCCATTATTTTTCAGTAATTCTCTATCTTTTTTCTCTGGTTATGGTTTTAAAGAGTACCTCATAAAACAAGGGAATGTTTTGTTTTACATAACATATCTCCCCTTTATTTTACCCTTTATTGCTGATATAATCCATTAGCAATATCCTTTTCAAAGGAGGCGTTTTGAAGACAATCCGGATAGCCATACCCTTTATTTTCAGTGCTGTACTATTCATTTTATCCTACCTCTCTCTTGACGAAGGAGGTTATATCTGGCTGGTATTCCTTGCAATCGGTGTTGTCATCGCTCTATTCGGTGTGTTGCTGGCAGCCAGAGAATAAATACTATTTTTAGATATTAGCTATGGATATTGGTAATCATAAGGAACAATTGGACTTATCTGCTAATAAGGTAATAGAAGAAGCTGTCAAAATAAAGACCAAGGATATAAGCTAAACC